>NVRZ01000032.1 GCA_002401055.1 Bacteroidota bacterium | reverse complement strand
TGAGTGAGCTTAAAGCGAAACAAAGAATCTGGACTTTAATTATCGAAAAATTCTTCGCTTTGCTTGTCTGTCGCCTGGCAGGCTCAGAACTATAGAGAATCAGGAAATCTGGCTCCAGTCTTTGTGGTGTTTATTAAGGGCCGCCAAATGATTGGCCACCCGGGAGTTTGAGGAAGACTTTAACATTGGGTCTTTTTCCAGTGTTTTGGTTGCTATTTCTCGGGCATATTGAATAATTTGACCATCTCGTACAATGTCAGCTATCTTTAGCTCGAGCGTGCCACTTTGCTGGGTTCCCTCCAAATCTCCCGGTCCCCTCAATTTCATGTCAACCTCCGCAATTTCAAAGCCATCATTGGTATGCACCATCGTTTCCATTCTCAGTTTTCCATTGCCGGTTAGCTTACCATCTGTCATTAGTATGCAATAGGATTGTTCAGCACCCCTGCCTACCCGCCCACGCAGTTGATGCAGTTGTGACAATCCAAACCGTTCTGCGCTTTCCAATACCATAACTGTGGCATTTGCAACGTCAACGCCCACCTCTATTACATTGGTAGCTACCATGATTTGTGTTTTGCCGCTCACAAAGCGCTGCATTTCAAATTCTTTTACATCAGATTTCATCTTGCCATGCACGATACTAATTTGATATTCTGGTATAGGAAATTCTCGCGAAATGCTCTCATATCCATCCATGAGATCTTTGTAGTCGAGCTTTTCAGATTCTTGAATGAGTGGATATACCACGTAGATCTGTCGCCCTTTTTTAATCTCCTCTTTCATAAAGCCAAACACCTTTAGCCTGGAGGAGTCGTACCGATGGATGGTCTTTATGTCTTTTCGCCCGGGCGGCAATTCGTCAATTATTGAAACATCGAGGTCACCATAAAGCGTCATGGCCAGAGTCCGGGGAATTGGAGTTGCGGTCATAATCAAAATATGGGGTGGATTACCTTTGCTCTTTTTCCAAAGCCTTGCGCGTTGGGCCACACCAAATCTATGTTGCTCATCTATTATCACCATGCCCAGATTGCCAAACTTTACCTTGTCTTCAATCAAGGCATGGGTGCCGAGCAAAATATTTATTTCTCCTGATTCAAGAGCGGCATGTAGCTCTTTTCTCTTTGCGGTCTTTGTAGAGCCAGTCAATAACGCCACTTTTATCCCTAGTGGTTCGATCATTTGACTGATCGTTTTGAAATGTTGGTTTGCCAGGATTTCTGTGGGTGCCATCATGCAGGCTTGGTAATCATTGTCTAATGCAATCAGCATGGACATCAATGCGACGAGCGTTTTACCACTTCCCACGTCTCCTTGAAGAAGCCGATTCATCTGTTTTCCGGACCCAATGTCGTCTCTAATTTCTTTAACTACACGTTTTTGTGCCCCCGTTAATTCGAAGGGCAAGACGTCCTTATAAAACTTGTTGAAAAGCTCACCAACCTTAAGGAAAGGGAACCCTCTAATATTGCGCTTCTTAGAATCGCGCATCATGAGCAATCTTAACTGAATGAAAAAGAGCTCTTCAAATTTTAGGCGATACTGTGCCTTATTTAGTTGCGCAGGATTTTTTGGGAAATGAATATTTATCAATGCGGTTTTCTTGCTGGTTAAGCTGGCTGTTTTTAGAATGGAATCTGACAGAGGTTCTGGGAAAGATTCTTGCATACCCGACATTAATTCCTTTAGCAAATTGCCAATTCCTTTACTATTCAAACCTTTAGCCGTCAACTTTTCCGTTGAAGGATATACAGCTTGTAAGGACGATGCTGTTGTGCTACTCTTTTCATTTGCTGGATCCATTTCAGGATGAGGTATGTTGACCTTTCCCTTGTACACATTGGGCCGGCCAAAAACGATGTACTCAGTATTGGGTCTTAATCCTGATCTAATCCAACTTATACCCCGAAACCAGACCAGCTCAACCATTCCAGTGTCGTCCTTAAAAAGAGCAACTAGTCGTTTTTGTCGTGGCTTTCCTAAGGTTTCAATCGAGACTATTGTTCCCTTAAGCTGGATAAAGGGCAAGTCGGATTTAATGTCGCGTATTTTATAAAATTTTGTTCTGTCAACGTATCTAAAAGGAAAAACTGAAAGCAGGTCGCCAAATTTGAAGACGCCCAATTCTTTGTTCAAGACATCAGCACGCTTTGGCCCTACACCTTTGAGGTATGTAATATCAGTATCTAGGTATTGTACAGACATGGCATTGGTAACCAAGAGTTAATCAGTCCGATAGCTATCGAACAAACAAATGTAATACCAGGAAGATTAAAATACTAAATAGAGCTTGCCCCAAGGAAAAGCACAGGGTTCTCCATCATGTGTTTAAAAGTCTGCAGAAATTCGGCACCGGTTGCTCCGTCCACCACTCTGTGATCGCATGACAGCGTTACTGACATTAAATTTCCGGGAACAACTTCTCCGTTTTTAACCACCGGTGTTTCTCTTATTCCGCCAATAGCCATGATGCACGCATCAGGAGTATTGATGATTGCTGTAAATTCGTCAATACCCATCATGCCCAGATTGGAGATCGTAAATGTGTTACCCGCCCAATCTTCAGGTTGAAGCTTCTTTTCGCGCGCCTTTACGGCAAAGTCTTTCACCTCTATATTAATTTGCGTAAGAGTCTTGCCATCAGCGTATCGTACCACTGGTACCAGAAGTCCATCTTCAACGGCAATTGCCACGCCAATATTTACGTGCTCGTTATATCTGATTCGATCTCCCAACCAAGATGAGTTCACGGCCGGATGTTTCTTCAAGGCGCTTGCGGCTGCCTTAATAATAATGTCGTTATAAGAAATTTTGACGTTAGAAGTGGCATTTATGGATGTACGCGCATCGATGCAACGGTCCATGTCAATATCTATTTTGAGGTAGAAGTGTGGCGCACTAAATTTGCTTTCTGCAAGCCGTGAGGCGATAGTCTTTCGCATTTGGGAAAGGCCAACTTCAGTGAACTTTTCTTCTGAGACAACTGAATTTCCTCCAACAGTAGAATGTATATAGTTCTCTATGTCTTTTTTGGTAACCCTGCCTCCATCTCCTGTTCCATTAATGAGCCCTATGTTCACGCCTTTATCGTTCGCTAGCTTCTTGGCCATTGGTGATGCTTTTATTCTGTCACCGGCAGCAGCAGCTGTTACGGGTGCTGAGGCAGGAGCTGGTGCTTCAGCATCAACGGGCTCTGCAACTGGAGGCGGTGGTGCAGAAGCCTCTTTCTTCTCTTCTTCTTCAACTGGCTTTACGGGACTCTTTGCTTTTTCTTCTTTGAGAATTTTGTCAATTTTCTCGCCTTTTTTACCAAGGATTGCCAATATTGAATCCACCGCTGCAGTCTGCCCTTTTTTTACCCCAATATAAAGCAGAACGCCCTCCTGAAAAGACTCAAACTCCATCGTAGCCTTATCGGTCTCAATTTCCGCCAAAAGATCACCGGAATCTACTTTGTCGCCTACTCTTTTGTGCCACTCTACCACTACACCATCGGTCATGGTATCACTTAACTTGGGCATTCTTACTACTTCCGCCATGATTTATTCAATTATGTATGGGTAATCTTTCTGAGAGTACACATCTATGTAAAGCTCATCGAGATCAGGATAGGGTGATTCTTCAGCAAATGTGACCGCTTCGTCTATTTCTGCTTTTACTTTTTTTCGGATCATATCCAGCTCTTTCGCATTGGCAAACTTATTTTTCTTGATAACCGACAAAACATGTTCTATGCAGTCGCGGGCCTTGTATTCTTCAACCTCCTCTTTTGTACGATAGCTGGCTGGGTCTGACATTGAATGTCCCTTGTATCTGTAAGTAACCATTTCCAACAGTGTTGGTCCCTCTCCACTACGCGCTCTTTTCGCGGCTTCGATTACTGAGTCATGTACACTTTCGCATCGCATTCCGTCAACTGGAAACGATGGCATATCATAGGCAGCTCCGAGCTTATATAGATCCGTAACATTTGATGTTCTCTCCACAGATGTGCCCATGGCATAGTTGTTGTTTTCGATCACAAAAATAACCGGCAGCTTCCAGGTCATCGCCATATTAAACGTTTCGTGCAATGCTCCCTGTCTAACCGCGCCATCACCCATAAAACAGAGGGTTACTGCTTTGGTCTTCTTATATTTTTCTGCAAAGGCGATACCAGCACCCATCGGGATCTGCGCACCTACAATTGCATGGCCACCGAAGAGTCTGTTCTTAACATCAAAAATATGCATCGAGCCACCCTTTCCCTTGGTAGACCCTGTTGCTTTTCCATATAGCTCAGCCATTACGTATTTCGGATGCATGCCCTTTCCAAGAGGATGGGCATGATCTCTGTAGGCGGTAATAAGGTTGTCAGATTTGTTAATCGCAGAAATGCAACCTGCAACCAATGCTTCCTGACCGATATAAAGATGACAAAACCCCCGTATTTTTTGCTGAATATATAGTTGCCCCGCCTTTTCCTCAAACTTGCGGATAAGGTGCATCAACCGAAACCACTCTACGTAAGTTTTCTGAGAGTGTTTTGGCTTAAGTTCCTTTTTTGTTATTGTTTTTGGCATTTAGTTTTTCACCGTGTTATATGCAAATTTATAATAAAATAGACATCCTTCATCCCAAGATGACATGCATCTATTTCACTGCCAGTTTATCAGGGGTAAAAGACAACGGCAAAATATCAGAAACACTGTTGATTACGTAAATTTTATCTGCATCTCCCTTTAGTATCACTTTGATTTTTTGTCCATACCTGTTTTCCGTCTCACACATTACTTGTCGACACGCGCCACATGGTGCTAAAGGCTCATCAATAGTTACGGTATCGGACTGTGCCGTGATGGCAATTGTGGTTACGGGAACATCTGGGTGTTGTGCACCAGCAGCAAATAGGGCGACGCGTTCAGCACATAGCCCAGATGGATAAGCAACGTTTTCCTGATTACTTCCAACAACAATGTCGCCATTCTTCAGAAGCAAGGCAGTTCCCACATTGAAATGAGAATAGGGGGCATAAGCATCCTTCAACACTTTCGTGGCTTTCTTAAGAAGGCCTTGATCCTCAGTTGACAAGTCAGATGCACTTTCCAGTACCTCAATACTAAATTTTATTTCTACAGAGTTAGCCAATACACAATATTTTGGTCGTTATAATCGGGTGCAAGATATAAATGTAATGAAACATATCCCAATCGGATAGGTGAAATTAAACCGAGAAGTGATTGCTAAGTCAAATAGACGTTACCTGATTAATTCTTAACTTTACTATTGCAACTAGTTCGATGAGGCACCCAGCATCCATTATTAGTGATCAGTTTCAATTCCTACAGACAGAAGGCTGTGACGTTCGGATTGGTAGATAGGTTTATGACAGTAGACACAAAAAAAATTGTATGTATGAAAGTGAATAAATTAAGCCTGTATATTTTTATAGCCATGATTATGGTCATATTCAGCGCATGCAAAAAAGAAGAGGGCGAAGGAGGCAAGGCAACAATAGAAGGAAAGTTGTATACCATGCTTTATGATCCAAATGGCAAATTTCTTAAAAAGGAAGAGGCCAGGAAGGAGGATTTGTTCATTATATATGGAGACAACACTGTATATGATGATCAGATGGACTCTGATGATGAAGGGAGCTATAAGTTTCAGTACCTGAGAAAAGGAGACTACACAATTTTCGCGTATTCGGATTGTAACACCTGTCCGTCAGGAATAGAGTCGGTTGAAATAAAAGTGGAAATAAAAGATAAAAAGGAATTGGTTGAAGCCGTAGACCTGGAAGTTGTGAAGAACATTGATCTCAACGATGGGAGCGGTACGGTTTCTGGAATCGTATATATGTACGAGTATTCTGGGCCAACCTTAATTGCTCAATATCCAAAGCCGGATGAAAATGTTTATATAATTTATGACAATGACCAAAGCTATTTCGACAAGACTAAATCTGGAGAGGGTGGGATTTTTCAGTTCAGCGATTTGATTGAAGGCTCGTACAAAATATATGCGTTTTCGGATTGTTTAACTTGCACCAGCGGTACCGAAGCGAAAGAGCTGCAAACTGAAATAACTATTGAGGGTGAAGACATTCAATTATCAAACCTGGAAATAGAAAAAAGATAAGTGGGCCTGGAGGAAGTTATACGAAGTGGATTTAGTCCTATTTCTCTCAAAGAAATGGACAGCGTAAAACTGCTAAACAGGACGGATACCAAGTTTGTTTTCAACTCGGATTTATTGTCCGATGTGTTAAGGAACCTTTCGCAGAGTTATAGGGTGCTGGAAATAGATGGGAGGAAGTTCAGCCAATACCGGTCACTGTATTTTGATACCGAGGAATTGAAACTATACACCCAACACCATAATGGGAAACTGAACCGGCACAAGGTGAGGTATCGAAAATATGTAGATACCGGATTGTGTTATTTGGAAGTTAAATTCAAGAATAATAAGGGAAAAACGGACAAGAAAAGAACCAAGAGAACGGACATACGCCCTGATTTTTCTGATAGGTCCGTTGAGTTTTTAGCAAAATATTTCCCATTGTCGTCAACCGAGCTACATGCGAAACTAGCCAGTGAGTTTAAGCGTATTACTCTGGTGAGCTTGAGGGATAAAGAAAGGGTTACGCTTGACTTGGATTTAAAATTTGAGTTGAATGATCAGGTGTCATCAGTTTCAGAGTTGATAATTGCTGAGGTAAAACAAGAAAAATACAATGTGCGCTCTTCATTTATAAGAACCATGAAGGAATTTAGAATAAAGCCGATGCGGATTAGTAAATATTGTATTGGTATTGTTTTGATGAACTCGGATGTGAAGAGTAACCTGTTTAATGAAGAGATTAAATACAATAGGTTTAAACCCAAAATAATAACGATTAACAAATTGAGATATGGAGTGGGCGCTTGATTTTATAGAACTGACAAAAATATTTGGTGTTAAACTTGTTGATGCCGAAGATTTTCTTGAGCTGGTGCTTAGGTTTTCTTTTAATATGATTATCACGGTTTGGATCGTACGATATATCTATTACCCGATTACAAAACGCAAGGAGTATCTCTTTACGTACATGCTGTTCAGCGTTATTGTGTTCTTTCTATGTCAGCTTCTGTCAAATGTAAAGCTTGGTCTTGGCTTCGCCCTTGGTATGTTCGCAATTTTCGGAATTATCCGGTATCGGACGGATCCAATTCCAATTAGAGAGATGACCTACCTATTTGTTGTAATTGGTATTTCGGCCATAAATGGGTTGGCAAATAAGAAGGTTACCTATATGGAGCTAGTATTTACGAATATTATTATCGCCTCAATAACATATGGGTTGGAGAAAGTATGGTTTACCAAACATGAGTCGCGGCAAACCGTAATTCTTGAAAAGATTGAACTTATTAAACCTGAAAACCAGCAAAAACTGATAGAAGACCTGCGGGAAAGAACTGGATTAAATATCCACAGGACCGAGATTGGAAGAATTGATTTTTTAAGGGACACGGCAAGAGTACGGGTGTTCTATTATGCCGATGAAGGAACAGAATCTTCAATTCAGGAAGAAAGAGAACAAAGAACGGAAGACTAGCAGAAATGAAGGTGAACAAAACACTAGTAATAGTATTCATACTTAGCATGTTTTGTTGGCGTTCTCAGGCGCAAGTGAGCCTAGACAGTAGTGAGTTTCCGATTGTGGGAACGAACTTCCTTCTGAGTAATGTTGCCTTTATCAACACGCCGCCCATTTCAGCATCTGGCCCTGCACAATCCTATGATTTTACAGGTGGATTCACGTACGGAAGTCAGCTAATTGATTATCTAGACGCTTCTTCAGGACCATTCACAAGTGAGTACCCAACGGCCAGCCTATTCAGGTATTATCCTACAATGGGTCAGATAGGTTATGACCAGTATACATATTATGCTTCTGACGTATCGGGGTTTTGGCAGAATGGCATGGTTTGGGTGGGGTATTTGCTAGATACGGCAACAATAGACACGTTGTTCTTTCATTTGAATCCGCCCAATGAGGATACGTTGTTAAGCAATCAATATACCTATGGATACTCGGACAGTACTTATGCACTTACAGAGCTAGAAATTTGGTTTGGTCCAACTCTTTATAAAGCCGAGAACCATCTGTATAAGAAAATTGATGCTGACGGCTGGGGAGATATGCTTACTGGACTGGGCTCTTATGATAGTGTACTCAGAGTACACGTGGTAGAGTATAAGTACGACAGTACTTTCATTAACGGCACGTTTAATGGAGCCAACCTCGACACTATAGAGTACTACTTGTATTATTCAGAGGGAATAAGACACGCGCTCGTAAAGGAGATTACCGAGCCCATTATAGACACAACTGGTCCGACATATTACTACGTCACCGAGATATTAAATATCCCACCACCACCACCAGTATATTATGGTTGCATGGATACGACAGCGATCAACTACAACCCTTTGGCGAATACGAGTGATAGCAGTTGTGTCTATTGTTCCGCTATTTCATACACGATTACCCCCGATATTTATGTCTGCCAAGGTGGATCAGTTACTTTATCTGTAACCGGAGGCGTTTCATATTTGTGGTCGACAGGTGAGATGACGGCCTCCATAACAGTGAGCCCAGATACCGCAACGGTATATAGTGTTTACATCAATGAATCACAGTTTTGCTGGGAACTGGCCACAGTTGAGGTTTCGGTTTATCAGGATGTTATAGCCAGCTTTTGGACTGGAAGCGTTACGAATGCTGATTCTACATTATTTGTAAACCTATCAACTGACGCCGACTCATATTATTGGGAATTTGGCGACTCAACGACAAGCACAGAAAAGCACCCAAGACATTTTTATTCTACTCTGGGGACCAAGGTTGTTCGCTTGATAGCATCTAACGTGTGTTCGATTGACACTTTTGAGATTATGATAAATGTGATGACTGGCATTTTCGAATATGAGGGTGAGGAAATGAATTTTGTAATTTTTCCAAATCCAGGCCGCGAGGAAACTGCGATATCATTCGAGCTTCAGGCGCTCTCGCTAATATCTCTTAGGCTAATTGATTTGCTTGGAAGGGTTCGCATCCTTGAAAAAGATCAAGGGTACAATTCCGGAGGACACACGATACAACTAGCCGACGTAATCGAAGGCGGGTCATCGGGAATTTACTTTATTGAGCTTTGCGTGAATGGTAATTGTTATCAAAAGAAATGGATAAAGCAATGAAGCAGGTAAAGTGTATTGTTTCGATCATGGTTATATACCTGATGCTCTGTACACCGAGTGTTTATTCACAGATTACCATAAATGAAGTATGCTCAAGAAACGCCAATATTACAGCCGATGAGGATGGAGATTACCCTGATTTTATTGAGTTATACAATGCCGGCTCAGCGGCAGTTGATCTTAATGGCTATTCGATAAGCGATAATATTGATAGCGCTGCATTCTGGACATTTCCCTCAGTCACGATTCAACCGCAATCTTACTTGACTGTTTTTGCCTCAGGAAAAGACAGGAAGACGAGTATAAATCACTGGGAATCGATTGTGAAGGATAGTTATGGCTGGAGGTATTTAGTGCCGACTGCACCAGTAGACACTACCTGGACGGACTTAGGTTTTGATGACTCAGCTTGGTTATTGGGTGTAGGAGGAATAGGTTATGGTGACGGCGATGATGGAACAATTATTAGTCCTCCATTGTCATCAGTTTATATCCGTCATGAGTTTAGTATTATCGATACGTCCACCTTAAGCAATGCGGTTTTCCATATGGATTTTGACGATTCTTTTGTGGCGTATTTAAATGGCGTGGAAATGGTTAGAGCGAATGTTGGAATTAACGGCACCATTACGCCTTACGATGCATTGGCTTACGTAGAGCACGAAGCTTTGTTATATCAAGGTCAATTGCCTGACGAGTTTAAAATTACCGAAGCGCAACTCAAGTCAGTTTTGGTAATCGGCAACAATGTGTTAACTGTTCAAGTTCACAATGTAAATACATTCTCTTCGGACCTGACAGCAAGGCCGTTTTTGTCCGTGGGGATCAAGGAGAACTCTACTTTTTATGATTCATTACCCATTTGGTTTAATCCGGGACAGTCATTCCTTCATACAAATTTTAAGCTAAGCGGTAATGGGGAAACGGTTTATCTAAGAAATCCGGCTAAGGTGCTCATTGATACGGTGCAGTACCCGTATTTACAGGTAGACCATTCATATGGAAGATTCCCCGATGGTAGTGCGAACAATGGCTTATTTGGTACCCCTACGCCTGACTTAACTAATAATGGCTCCGTATCGTATCTTGGCTATGTTACCGATCCGGTGTTTTCATTGGCGGGAGGATTTTATATGGTTAATCAATCGCTTACAATATCGGATTTGTTTGTGGGTTCTGTGATTAGAATAACCATGGATGGAAGCATTCCGACATTAACGGATTCTGTTTATAGTGCGCCGATTACAATTGACTCAAATATGGTAATACGGGCCAGAGCTTTTGCCGCTGGGTTTTTACCCAGCGAAGTGGTTACCAAAACTTATTTTATAGATGATAATTCGACACTACCTGTTCTGTCAATAACTACGGATCCGGCAAACCTATGGGATTTTAACACTGGGATCTATGTGCTGGGCCCCAATGCTGACCCTGGTGTTCCTTTCTTTGGAGCTAATTTCTGGCAAAATTGGGAGATTCCAATTCACCTTGAATACTATAGTGCCGATGCGGTCTTGCAATTTGATCAGGATTTCGGAATGAAAATTCACGGTGGCTGGTCCAGGTCACAACCACAGAAGTCATTGCGTATTCTCGCAAAAGGGCGATACGGCAATAGTACTTTGGATTATCAACTATTCCCTGACAAGGAGATTTACAGTTTTAAAAGATTTATAATCAGAACATCTGGTAATGAAACAGTCCAAAATGGGACGTTTTTCCGCGATGCGCTGATGCACAAGGCGGTTCATAACACCTTCAATGATATTCAGGACTATGTACCAGCCGTTGTTTATTTAAACGGGGAGTTTTGGGGAATTCAAAACATCAGAGAGAAAATCAGCAAATATTACCTGGCCGAAAACTTTGGTGTAAATCCAGATAGTGTAGATATCCTGCAGTTTGACGGCGCTATTATGGAAGGCACAAACACCGACTTTATCAATTTGGCCAATTTTATTATTTCAAATAATATGGCAATCACTGCGAACTATGATGTAGTTACAAATCAGCTTGACATAGAAAACTTTTGTGACCACTTTATCACGCAGACGTATTACGTGAACTGGGACTGGCCTCAGAACAACATTAAATACTGGAAATCGCAAAGTCCAGGGTCTAAATGGAGATATATTGTCACTGACATGGATTTTGGTCTTTGTTTTGGTGGCACCTCAAATGATAATGATCTGAATAGAGTTACAACACAATCCAATACTGCGCACGCGGCAATGTTGAATTCGCTGTTGCTTAACACGACGTTTAGAAACTATTTTATCAATCGATACGCCGATTTGATTAATACTGTTTTTAATGCAAGGACCTTGAGCAATCTTGCATATTCTTATAGGGATTCTATAATTGGAGAGATGCCACGGCACATTGAAAAATGGGGTGGAGATTTTAATAACTGGTATCAGGTCAATGTCGAGGCAAGCTTGATAGGTTTTATCAATGGGCGTCCTTCTCCTGCTAGGGATCATATTGAGCAGGAATTCGGTCTTAGTAAACAAGTGTCTGTAACACTATCGGTATATCCCGAAGGGGCTGGCACGATTAAGATAAGTACAATAATACCTGATTCATTTCCTTGGGCTGGAATTTACTTTGATGGTGTTCCCGTAACGATTACCGCGAATCCAAATCCTGGGTATGAGTTTTCATTCTGGCAATCGTTGAATCTGATTCCCAGTCCGGACTATAATTCTTCTATTACACTGAATATAGATACCAATGAGGTGTTTACCGCATATTTCTTCGGGGAGCCGGATACAAATAGAATAACAATAAGTGAAATAAATTATAAATCCATCGTGAATTGGGATATGGGAGATTGGATAGAGCTGCATAACTATGGAACTATTGATGTTGATATTTCTGGTTGGAAGCTGAAGGATTTAAACAACAATTCTTATACAATACCAGACAGTACCTTTTTAATTCAAGATGAGTACATCGTGCTTGTCCAAGATACGGCGAAGTTTAAAATTTACAATCCCACAGTAAACAATTATGTTGGGCCATTCAACTTTGGTATTGGCAGCAATGGTGAGAGCTTGAAGCTATATGATCCATCTGGTCTTCTTTATTTATCTCTTAGTTTCACGGGCAATTCACTATGGCCCTCTGGTGCAAATGGGTTTGGATCAACGTTGGAATTACTGGATAGATACAATGATCTTAATAGTTATTACAATTGGTTCGCGGGTTGTTTTGGAGGATCTCCGGGGGTAGGATTTGCCCCTTGCATGGTTGGCTTGGAACAGCAGTCTGGCAATAACAGCTCTGTGTTTTTAGAAGCATATCCAAATCCCTTTGATTATTCTACAACAATTAGGATTTCTCTTGATGAGAGTGAGCGGGTATTGCTCAAGATAATCGATACACAGGGTAAGGAGATGATGACAATAGCAGAAGGGACGATGAATGAAGGGGATCATTATATACCTTTTCAGCCAAATAATCTTAGCGCAGGGATCTATTACTGCCAGCTGATTACAGCTACATCAACCACGTATTCGGTGATATCTTACTTAGGTTCAGGGGTAAAATAGTATAGGTTTAATACCAGGAGATGAAGCGGTTCATAAGGCGATTTTATTTAGTTTATCTAGTTGTTGGGACGTATGGCATTGGAACCGCGCAGGTGAATGATGCAGAGCTTTGGACTGGCGCTGGAATCAGCAAAAAAATTACAAAGAAATTAAGCCTGCACTTCGAAGAGCAAGTTCGAATGAATGATAATATAACCTCTGTAAAAAACTTTTTTTCCGAATTAGGGACTGCTTACAGACTGAACAAGTACTTTAAGGTATCTGGCTATTATAGATTCAAAAATATTCAACGATTAGATGGTACCTATAGAGTAGAAAATCGTTTTCACGGCGATATTCGGGTTCGCTACAAGGCGAAACCAATAATAGTTCTCTATCGGGCGCGAATACAAGTGGAGTATGGCCAGCGAAACAAAGGGCCCAGAGTGGACTACTATGATCGGAATAAACTAACTGTAAAACTGGATCTGGATAAAATGTTCAGACCATTTTTTTCATCTGAAGTTTATCTAGACATTAAGGGTAAGCAATTTGACAAAGTTCGATATACATTAGGTTGTGACTTAGAGTTGAGTAAGCGCCATGAGGCAGCATTCTTTTATAGGATTCAGCGACAGTTCAATGTGAAGAACCCCACCTATTCATATATCGTTGGATTGGGCTATGCGTACAAATTAAAGGGCCGATTGATTAAGAAGAAGCCTTCTGAATCAGAACAGTAGCATAAGCGGTGACGCCCTCTTCGCGCCCAACGAATCCCATTTTTTCACTGGTAGTGGCCTTAATTGAAATTCGATCCACTTCGAGTTTCATTATTTCGGCCAAATGCTCTTGCATGTCATCAATGTACGATTTGATCTTTGGAGCCTCTAAACAAACGGTTGAATCGACATTGCAAATAGAATATCCTTGCTTGGTCAGTAATCCAATCACATTGTTTAACAGTATAGAACTGTCAATGTTTTCATACGAACCATCACTATCCGGGAAGTGTGTTCCTATGTCCCTAAGGTTTGCTGCGCCCAATAGGGCATCGCATATAGCATGAATGAGCACATCAGCATCCGAGTGGCCAACAGCACCTTTGCTGTGTTCTATATGAACACCACCAATGATAAAATCCTGCCCTTCATGTAGCTGATGAACATCAAACCCAAAACCTACTCGTATATCCATGTATAGAAGTGCTTATTGAATCGCTAATTTACGAACATCGAGGGATAATGGGATGTGGTAAAATCTAAGACTTTGGAGGGATCTCGGCTTTTTGTTCTTTCAACCCTTCAAAATCGAAAACTAACGTAAAACGGAGCGTGTTTTCTAGGGGATGTTTGGCTTCGGTAGGAATTAGATAGGCAAAATCGATGCCAAATACGTTGTATTTTAAACCGGCGCCCAGAGTGAAGAACTTCCTGTTTCCCTTTGTTGCGTGCTCATAAAAGTATCCTGCCCTAACTGCAAACTGTCCAGAATACCAATATTCCAACCCAATAGAGTAAGTAAGTTCTCTTAACTCCTCTTTCCCAACGCTTCTATCTCCACTGCTATTTGCTACTCCCGGTGCATCACTAAAAGAGCCAACCATTCCACTTACTACCGACCTGTTCGGGTCCTTACCATACAGAATTACTTTATTCCCCGATGCGTCCTGAACGGGATTTCCAGCAGTGTCTAGCTCATATATGGGAGGAGTAGGAACCAATAGCTTATTTACGTCGGCCATGAGTGAAATTGAGTTATACTCATCAATATCAACAGACAATCGCGCCCCTAATCTCAAATTGATTGGAATAAAATCTCTGTCAGCAGTTTCCGTATAGGAAATCTTCGATCCTATGTTTGAAATATTCAATCCCAAAGCATATTCTCCAGATTTGTCACCAAGTTCTACTTCATTCTGATAGTAAACGGAGATGTCGGCTGCAACCGACTGACCTGCTTTGGATTGGCCAGCGCTTTCAATATAATAGCCACCAGTTAAATTGGAATAAATATATCTCAAAGCGATTCCACCTGAAAAATTATCCGAAAGCTTTCGGGCATAGGTTCCGTCAATAGAAAATTCATTTGGATTAAATTCACCGGTTACTTCACCGACAACATTTGTAAAAATTATATTTCCCAGAGAAAAGTACAAGAGCGACACACCAATTGTCTGGTTTTTATCAATTCTTTTGTAACCTGAAAGGTACGCCAGGTTTATGTCTGGCACCAAGGCTCGAAGCCAGGGCGTGTATGATACAGAGAATCCCATATCATCTTCTATAAATGCAAATTTTGCCGGATTCCAGTGGGTGGAATTCGCATCGGGTTTGGATGCTACTCCAGCATCTCCCATAGCTCCTGAACGCGCATCCGGGGATATCAATAACAAAGGTACGGCAGTAGTGATGGTATTAACTGTACCGCCGTTAAGCTCATTTGTGGTCAATTTGCTTTGTGCATGACTCAAGTTGATGGTAAAAACCAACGCCGCCAACACCAGAGTGCCCATCTGCCAGTAAATGTTTTTCCTAAGTATTCTCATCATCAATTATAATCAGGACTGCCTATACAAAGATATGAATTTATACGTGGTTTATTCCGAATGGTTCCAGGGCGCTATCTCTGGAGTTTTCTGTTAAAACGAACCGAGTTATTATTTATTGTTTAATTGAGGATAACCAGTTTTTCAAACTTATTCGCATAGGACCCATCTTCTGCCTTTACTTTCAGATGGTATACATAGACGCCCTTGCCAATATTATCACCAAAGTCATCTTTACCATTCCACTGAAGATCAGTAAAGACTTTAGGGTCTGGGCGAAATCCAAGCGTGAACACATTTGTGTTTATGGTTTTAATCAGCCTTCCGGATATTGTAAATATTTGTATTTGTACATCCAGACTTTGTCCCGGTCTATTGTGTTCAAACCAAAACTCCGTATAAGTTGTAAATGGGTTTGGATAATTTAGCACATGGGCCAGGGCCAACTCAGATGAATAGGCGACAACAAATTCTGTAAAGGTTTCTGTGGAATTGTTGTATACATCCCACACCTTTAGGCTCAAGGTATGGTTGCCAACTTCCAGGTCTGAAAAGTCATACATAATTGAGCCGCTTTTATAGGTATCTCGATCAGCAATATAATCGTCATTAAGCACAATTGGATTATTTGATTCACCATCTAGTACGGCCACAAGGTCATGCCCGATCCCGTTTCCACTGGTGTTAATTCCATGTTCATCAAAAATGAATGCCAGCAAAGTTGAGTTCTCATTGGTTATTCCGCCAAATACGAAGCTTGTGTCGTTCATGTACAAATCCACTTTTGGTCCGGTGTTATCCACTGCGATATTGGACGAAGACCCACCAATGATAAAGTCTTCATAGCAACCAGTTGCATCGGTTTCGCCATTTTCTGCGTAATAGCTAATACGGCCAAAATCATTTTGGTAGGCAATGTCTTTTGGAACAATAAATGAATAGCTAAACTCACCATTGGTAACAGTAGCTTTTCCTCTAAACAAGATACTTTTCTGAAGCTCGAAGTTCCTGATTTTGCTGCTCGGATCGTTTTTTAATGTTGTAATTGTCGCAGCCTTATCATAAACCGTCGGATACACGGTACCGTTAAACGTTGTAAACTTTCCTCCGGCTTTATCGTTGATGTGACCACTGATTGTTACCAGGCTCAAGGCGTTTAGAGTGTCTGAGGCGCCCGCAACGGGCTGGCCATCAATAGAATCAGTAAGCACGCTATGTACTGGATAAGCAAGGCGCAATGCGGGATCCCCCAGCAAGCAGTATTTTCTGGCATTGGGGCCATTGTTAATTTTGTTTTTTGTTAGCATCACTACATCACCTAAGCGCGGCATCTTATCATTGATAGGAACGAAAACGGTATGATAAAAGCTGTCTGTGAGCATTTTATTTGCGCCGGAGAATACCAGACGAACCGTGGTAAGCAATGCAATTCCGCCACCGTTTCGGTTTAGATATACGTATTCACCAGCTGCTGTTCTTGCTGGATCATCGAACCTGCTAAATTCGCACGTAGCTGTTGTAAACAATGGTAGGCTGTTAAAATTTGCCCAGGCATTGATGTCTTTGTTTCCCAAAATTCTTTCATGGGCCCATCCTAGCTCCCCGCCATGGCCGGTGTAATTAATTATCAATGCTCCCTTCTCAACCCTTCTGTTAAGAGCCACATTGGCTTCCGGGTAACGCTGACCGCCCGCAGTTGAAGTTTGCTGATAAGCGTCGAGATATATTTTATCAATATTATATTCACAGTAAGCAGTATCAATATATTTTGCGATACCATCAGTTGAATTTATATGAATATTATTGTCCTCGTCATCCGCAATGAAACAAAGAAGGTTCCTCCAGTCACGCATAGTATTGGGTGAATTGTAGTTCGTGATCTTGTAAATCATTGCATCCGCCTCCGATGCGGATTTAACAGGAAGCCTTCCAATGCCAATGTCAATGCTCTCATATGCCCCATCACTTTCACTGTCGTCCAGAAGTCCAAAATAATCATCCGAAACATAAGACCACACGGGCTCAAAGGAATTGGCCGATTGATAGGTGGGGATATAGTTGGTATTGTTGCTAAGCCGGTTTAGATTATCATAAGAACCATCACCAAATAAGAGCAGATATTTTGGCAATTCAGCTGTGCTGGAAGCACGGTTATACAGCATACGCATAAGATCTTTTATTGCGGTGATGTCTTGGGCTCCTGACGAAAATTCATTGTATACATCCTTGTTTGTTACTACTGCTACCGTCATGTTGTCTCCTTCTAGGTTCCGATGAAACGAAGCAAGATTATCAGCCTGCTCTTTAAAGGCTGGATTTGTTACAATAACAAACTCTGGCTGTCCTATTGTTCCATGAATATCCTGGTTGGCTATAGAGCCTACAGCTGTCGCGCTTAGGAAGGTGCTTCCGTTAAAGGCAACAAAATGTCTTAGCGAATCGGTGATTAGATTAAATTCCAGTGTCGTACCAATAAGTGTATCGGTCACTTCGCTACAATTGGTGGAATTTGTGACTTCCCATACTCTCAACGATGATGTAGCATTGCTGATTGAAAACTTAGAGATATTACCAATAACGACTGACTGCATGTCGCGAAATACCATTTGGTTTCCGCTCATTTTTAACTCCCTCCGAGCATTAACCTCAATATAATTCAGCCAGCCCACCGAGGATGGTTCGCTTTTGCTATAACTCACTGTAACGGTAACCGCATCACCTGACGAAAATGATGTAGCGTCTGTTTTCGGAACGCCGAAAGAATTTAAGTAATCACCACTTACGTTACCGGTAAATAGGTCTAGTGATGACAACGAGACGCCGCCGGTACCTGTTGCCGAAAAACCTCCCGTTGCGGGTTCAATGGCCCTGCCGAGCACCGATATTTCAACTGTTACACTACTCGATATATTTGGAAAGCTGAAAGGAAAACTATAGGAGGTTTTAATATCAAATTTTTCACCATACCACTGTCTTCCTGATATTATCAGGTTTTCAATTTCCGCTTCATGCATGGCATATGCATCAAAATTTGTAACCGAGGTATTAAAGGAGGATTCTGATGCCTGAGGATTAATTCGTTTAGGAGACCCCGTGCCGCCATCAGTAGTAATGAAATAGAAAGTTTTTTCAGAGTATAAATTCAATTGGTGTTTGTACCGGGAATCTGAAGAGGAATAGCTCCATGAGGTAGGGCCTTCACCGTAAAAGAGGATGTAATCACTTCCGTCAAATGTTCCATCCCCTTCACCAACAACTTCAATTGCATTTTCTTCTAAGTCATCATATCGAAAAGTGGAATTACTATACGGCAACATTCCGCCACCATTTCCATAAATCCGCAGATTTTGAGGGTTGATATTGTCCACATCAATACCAAGGCTATTCAAGAAGGTGTATGAGAGTTTATACATTCCATCCTGTGTAACACTAATCTTATACCAGTCTCCTGTTTCTAAAACCGAATTGGC
Organism: Bacteroidota bacterium; assembly: GCA_002401055.1. Lineage (GTDB taxonomy): Bacteria > Bacteroidota > Bacteroidia > NORP154 > NORP154 > NORP154. Next base: position 3,038 of record NVRZ01000032.1, on the reverse strand, counting down.
AGCGTACTGAGTTTTTTTCTTTTTATTGGTTGTACTGGTAAAAGATGTCGGGGTTACTTCAAGGTTAAAGCGAATGAGTTTTTGTATTGTTCCTGTAGTTGGGTTTCTGCGAAGTGGAACAAATGAAACCCTGGCGTGAGGAAGTTTTTTATAGTAAGTAACCAATGCTTCCACTGCAATTTCTTCTCTAATTTCTTTCAGGCCTTTTATACTGTTCAAGTCATTTAAATTAAAATCCTCGAACTCCATATTTGTGAGAGTGGCCGTTACACCAGTCACATTTGACGCTAATTTTGTTCGGTTTGTAAATACAGGAATTTGATGGGGTTGACGATCGTATTTAGCACCATCAAAATAAAGATACATTTCGGAGTAGGTATCCGTATAATTCGCGGTTCTTGGTTCGCCCCAGGCTAGTGTAGTTTTGTCATCATTCTCAGGAAGATTAATGTGTTGTGAAAGTGCTTTTGTTCCGGAAACTGCGCGCACTTGAGGTGAGGAAGGCAATTGAGAAAACAGGGTGATTGATGTTGCTAATAACACCAATGTTATAAGACCAGTTCGATATATCATGTTAAGCAGATAAGGAAGATTGCGCGGTTTGGTATATGCTACAAAGCAGCTAAAAAACGAACTTTCACTATTAATATTGTATAGAATGTGCAAATGATGACTTGCTATTGCCCAGATGGCATTAACAATTTGATGTTTATAACTTTGCTGACCCATACGTGCTAAATAGGAGAACAGACGCATATTTTTGTAAAATACGCAGTTCTTAAATCTGGTTCTCGATAATTGAAGCCAGAGTAGGTGCTTTGCGTTTACCGAAATTTATGAATACTACTATGAGCTATAAGTATCCTCTATCAGTAATCATTGTTGTGGCAGCTACTGTTTTGTCGGGATTTACACAACCCGCTGAATATAAAATGACTCAGCGCGAATATATTGAGCGCTATAAAGACGAGGCCGTAAGAGAAATGCTCATGAATGGAGTACCTGCCAGCATTACATTGGCGCAAGGGATGCTCGAATCGGCTAACGGAAACAGCCCATTGGCGGTATATGCCAACAATCATTTTGGCATAAAATGTCATCGAGGATGGGAAGGCTTAACATTCATTCAGGATGACGACACCAGAAATGAGTGCTTTAGAAAATACAGTAATGTGTTGGATTCTTATAGCGACCACTCACGGTTTTTAAATACCAGAGGCAGGTATTCATTCCTATTTGAATTAAAGAGAACCGACTACAAAGGCTGGGCACGCGGGTTGAAAAAAGCGGGATATGCAACAAATCCTAAATACCCTGTTCTGTTGATTAATATTATAGAGAAGCATAAGCTGTACGATTATGACCATGTGAAGGAAATGCCTTCGCTTACTCCCGAGCCAGAGGAATTTGCCTCAAAGCCGCTAAGAAAAGGCAGAAAAGTGCTCCTACACAATCGGGTGAGATATATAATTGTGAAAGACGGAGATACTTACTTTGAAATTGCCAATAACCTCGACATGATGCTTTGGCAGATATATAAATACAACGATTTAAAAAGAAACGATCATTTGCGTCCTGGGCAGGTGATTTATTTGCAGCCTAAGCGAAAGAAAGCTAAGAAAGACTTTGAATACCACATAGCAAAAAGAGGAGAGACAATGTATAGGATTTCTCAAAAGTATGCGGTTAAATTGAAGAGCCTGTACAAGATGAATAGAATGGTAGATGGAGAGCAACCTTCTCCCGGGCAAAAAATTCATCTTAGAAAACCTATTAGCGCTGCCTCTAACTAAGTATCGCAACCACTTCTTAGTCGTTCAATAATTTTAAAGCTTCTGATACTGGTATTCGCTTTCCGTCTTTGAAAGCAACAATGAACGCTTCTTTAAATCCTTTCTTTTTTAATGCGGGCAGTATGACCTTATCAAGTTGATCAAAGTCAGTAGATTTTCCGGAGGTATACTTGTATGTTCCATTATTGAAGTACTCTTCAATTTTCTTCACTCCTTTAAATTGCGCATCAGCTAAGTCAATCTTTTTCCCGGATGTTAGGATTTGAACCCTAAACCAAAGCCCGGCTTCCCCTTCAAATCCTTGAATGGCACCAGATGATCCCGATGGATCGACATAATCTTCAGACTGAATAATTAGCATTTCAACCCGCCGGTTCTTCTGCCTTCCTTCACTTGTGGTATTGCTTTCGATAGGCGTTGTTTCGCCAAAGTATTTAACAATAACCCGATCGGTATTCACGCCTCTCTTTGCCAGCACCGATTTAATTGCCTCCGCTCTTTTCTTAGACAGCAAGAGATTGGCGGTTGCTGATCCAACATCGTCTGTATGGCCTGAGAGTTTTATTCTCCATTCAGGTTTTTTCAATAACAGGTCGCTTAGCTCTTGCAATGATTTAAACGAACCGAAACTTATGATGTCGCTGGCAGAATTGAATTCCAGGTTTTGAAATGCAGTATTTAATATTTCCTTTTCTTCTTCCAGTAGTATTACCGGCACGTCCATTTCTTCCATTAAGTCAAGATCCACATTCACCTTTGGAGGAATGTATTCGTATCTAAACTGGTTGTTGCCATCTTGAGTGGCATGAATTACATTTTCGTTTCCGTCCTTATCGATTAACAAGATCAGTATTTCGTCTTCTAGCTGATCTTCGGCGGCGTCAAGAAGGAATAGGTGACTTCTGTCGGCAGGAAGAGGCTGGAATACAAAAAACCCTTCGTCATTCATTTCTGCAACCATGAGTGTATCTCCCTTTGCATCAATGAGGAATAGACGGGTTTCTTTTTTCAGAAGTTCGGTGTATATGAAATAACCATTTTCCTCTCTGGTGGCCGTCAGTATTGTTTCTTTACCGCTCAGCGTGTGCAGTATCTGAACTTCTTCTACCATATCTGAATTGTCCGCTTCCAGTGCAAAAAGATAGTTTCTGGATTAATGATAAAAAAGACTTTGGAAATTCATATGAACATCAATTAGGATATATTTATATCCAAGAATCAGTCTCTATGATTCCACCAATTGTT
>NVRZ01000031.1 GCA_002401055.1 Bacteroidota bacterium | reverse complement strand
ATCGTGTTTTTATCTCTACTGTTTCTCTTGCCAGCGACAGGGGTTGTAGTTAATAAGCATTATTGCGGTGGAACTTTAGCTAGCACAACTATTTTCTATGAAGGAAGTTGCGCTTGTGGCGATAGTGAAATGCCTGATGGCTGTTGTGATAATAAATCCGAATATTTTCAACTTGTAGAGGATTATGCCCCACCGGCAATTGGGCAAATTCCTGTATCAAATCAAATGCCTGCGTCGCTACAGTACACTGCTTTCAATGACTTGCTTAGTTTGGATGCAAAGTTGTTGGTGGATTATCTAAACTACAAACCGCCCATACTGGATAGAGACATTCGTGTCCTGATCCAGTCTTTTCTTGTTTGACTTATAACATATTTTAGTTTTACCCAGCTGCTTTACACAACTGTGGTATTGACATTATACGGCCTCTTGATAGGCCCTGATGTTAATTCAATTAAAAATATGTTATGCTTAATTCTGTAATTAAATACTTTCTCGAAAATAAACTGATCACCTTACTTTTGTTAGGTGGGTTGATCATGTGGGGAATATCCACGGCTCCGTTTAATTGGGAGACGGGGCTTATTCCCAGAGATCCTGTACCTGTTGATGCAATCCCTGATATTGGCGAGAATCAACAAATTGTGTATACCGAGTGGCCCGGTCGATCACCCCAAGACATTGAGGATCAAATAAGCTACCCGCTTACCACCGCACTTCTGGGTATTCCAGGAGTAAAAACCATTCGTAGTAACTCCATATTTGGGCTCTCCAGTATCTATTTGATTTTTGAAGACGGTGTAGAGTTTTACTGGAGTAGGACAAGAGTATTAGAAAAATTGAACTCCCTATCAAGTGGATTGCTTCCAAAAGAGGTTACCCCTGCACTTGGGCCCGATGCCACAGCCCTGGGACAAGTATATTGGTACACGCTGGAGGGTCGCGATAAAGATGGCAATCCCGCGGGAGGCTGGGACCCGCAGGAATTAAGAGCTATTCAAGATTTTCAGGTGAGTTATGCGCTAACAGCCGTAAAAGGGGTATCAGAAGTCGGTACCATCGGTGGATTTGTAAAGGAATACCAGGTTGACATTGACCCCAGCGCCATGAAGGCCCACAATGTAACGGTAGCGCAAATAATGCAAGCCGTACAAAAAAGCAATCTTGATATCGGGGCAAGGACCATCGAGTATAATAAAGTAGAATATCTAGTAAGGGGCTTAGGCTATATAGAAAGCCTGGAAGATTTAGAGGAAAGCGTAATTATATCCAATGACAATGTACCAATAAGGATAAAAGATGTTGCCAAGGTAGTTTTTGGCCCTGCAACCCGCAGGGGAGGGCTTGATAAAGGAGGCGCGGAAGCTGTTGGAGGAGTGGTTGTTGCGCGTTATGGTGCCAACCCTTTGCAGGTAATTGATAGGGTAAAAGAAAAAATACATGAAATAGAAGCGGGACTCCCGAGCAAAACACTGGCCGACGGTAGTATCTCTAGGGTCACGATTGTACCTTTTTACGATCGGTCAGGGCTGATAAAAGAGACACTTGGCACACTAGAAGAAGCACTCACCTTAGAAATGCTAATTGCGCTGTTGGTAGTAATTGTTTTGGTCTTAAACTTAAGGGCGTCTATTCTAATTTCGAGCCTTCTACCCCTGGGCGTGCTTATCACCTTTATTATGATGCGGCAATTTGGTGTTGATGCTAATATTGTCGCGCTTTCAGGTATCGCCATTGCCATTGGAGTGATGGTGGATGTAGGCGTCGTATTTACTGAAAATATAATCCAACATTTGGAACTACCTAAGAATGTAGGTAAACGGGGTAAGGAGTTAACTCAAGTAATTTACGAAGGCGTCTCAGAAGTTGCCTCGGCGGTGGTAACGGCATTGTTTACCACCATCATAAGTTTCCTGCCAATTTTTGCCATGCAAGCAGCGGAAGGTAAGCTCTTTACTCCTTTGGCCTTCACTAAAACATTTGCCATGCTTGCGGCATTGTTTATTGGATTGTTATTCATCCCAACTTTTGCACACATAGTTTTTTCAATTCGTTTTGATAAGGGGAAAATGAGCAAACTATGGAACGCACTTCTTATAATTTTAGGACTAATTCTAGCTGTGAGTTTTGGAAGTTGGCTGTCCATTACGTTGGTTCTTTTTGGGATAAACAACCTGTTGGAGTATAGGTGGCCTGAGGATAAACGAAGATATGTCAACATTATAAATATTGTTATCACGCTATTTGTGATAACCTATTTTATCGCCTCGGTTTGGATGCCTCTGGGAGCTCAAAACAGCTTTTTTGCAAATCTGATTTTTGTAGTGGCGACAGTTGGTATAATTCTCAGTCTATTGATGCTCATAGTTAAATACTATCGGCAATTGCTGACTTGGTGTTTAGAAAACAAGTTGAAATTTTTGACCGCGCCACTATTTATTATTCTCTTTGGAGCGCTTTCCTGGGTCGGATTTGATTCTGTTTTTACTCTGGTAAAAAAAACTGCTCATGTGGTAAATTGGAAAATTGAAAAATCTGATGCGTGGGTTTATTTAAGTGATTCACTGTTTCCTGGAATTGGAAAAGAATTTATGCCAACCCTTAACGAGGGCTCGTTTTTGCTCATGCCCACAACCATGCCTCACTCGGGAGTAGAAGAAAACATTGATGTTATCCGCAAGCTAGATAGAAACCTGAACGCGATACCCGAAGTTGATGTAACAGTTGGCAAATGGGGGCGTGTCAACTCCGCCTTGGATCCTGCGCCAGTCTCCATGTATGAAAATGTAATCAACTATCTACCAGAGTATAAAGTGAATGAAGATGGGCATAAAATACGTTTCAAAGTAAACGATGCGAATGCCTTTGTATTAAAAGATGGGTCAACATACAAATATGCGGAAGATGCATTTCGGCCTATCGCAACTAAAGAATTAATAGAGGATAAAGATGGGGGGTACTTCCGCCAGTGGAGAGAAAAGATACAAACCCCAGATGATATTTGGAAAGACATATTAGCACATGCAAAAATTCCCGGATTAACTTCTGCCCCAAAATTACAGCCTATTGAAACTAGATTGGTGATGTTGGCAACTGGCATGCGTGCACCTATGGGAATAAAGGTGTATGGGCCTGACCTTGAAACAATAGAGAAGGTAGGTTATGATATAGAGGCACTTTTAAAACAAGTTCCAAGTGTGGAATCATCAGCGGTATTCGCAGATAGGGTTGTTGGGAAACCGTATTTAGAAATTAAAATCGATAGAGAGGCGATTGCTAGATACGGTTTAACGATTGAAAGTTTGCAGACAGTGATTGGCGTAGCAATTGGCGGAATGCAATTGACCACAACTGTCGAAGGTCGCGAGCGATTTCCTGTCCGAGTTCGATATTCCAGAGAATACAGGGATAACCCGGAAGATTTGAAAAGGGTACTGATTCCGACTCCTTCAGGTGCACAAATTCCCCTTGAAGAATTGGTTGATTTCCAGTATGTAAGAGGACCTCAGGTTATTAAAAGTGAAGATACTTTTTTGGTCAGTTATGTGATTTTCGATAAAAAGTCTGGTTTTGCTGAAGTTGATGTGGTAGAGGATGCTCAGGCCTTATTCAAAAAGAGGATAGAATCTGGTGAGTTTGTATTGCCTGCGGGCGTTAGCTATCGTTTTACGGGCAATTATGAAAATCAGGTAAGAGCCACAAAGCGATTGATGATCGTAGTCCCCATTTCATTGTTAGTCATCTTCTTGATATTATATTTCCAATTTAAGTCCGTGGCTACAACTACTATGATTTTTAGCGGGTTAATTGTTGCCTTCTCAGGCGGATTTATCATGCTTTGGTTATACAGCCAACCAGGATTCTTAGATTTCTCTGTCGGAGGGATTAACATTCGGGATTTATTCCAGATACACACCGTTAATTTAAGTGTTGCGGTTTGGGTGGGATTTATAGCCCTCTTTGGTGTGGCAACTGATGATGGAGTACTAATGGGTACTTACCTTACCCAATTGTTTGCAAAAGAGAAACCTAACACCTTAGAGAAGGTAAGGGCCGCAGTACTAGTCGCAGCAACCAAAAGGGTTCGTCCTGCCGTTCTAACAACCGCCACAACCATCATTGCATTGATTCCGATACTTACTTCACAAGGCAAAGGCTCCGATATTATGGGGCCCATGGCTATCCCTTTGTTTGGAGGAATGCTTATAGAGGTAATGACCATGTTTATAATGCCGGTGCTCTATTGCATGTGGCAAGAAAGAAAAATTAAACTGATAAATAATTAGAGTCATGAGAGTAATATTCAAGCTGCTATTAGCTGTTCTGGTGACATTTACCGTAACGGCCCAGGCACAAACAGAACTTCAAGGTTATTTAAAAGCAGCCGGAGAGAACAATCTAGGTCTGAAATCCTTATTCTCGGATTATAATGCGGCCTTGGAAAGAGTCCCCCAAGTGGGTGCGCTACCAGACCCAAACTTGTCATTTGGATACTTCATATTGCCCGTTGAAACGAGAGTTGGTCCACAGCAGGCGAAATTTGGAATTAATCAGATGTTTCCATGGTTTGGAACCCTCAATGCCCAAAAAGACGTTGCAATACAGTTAGCTAAGGTGAAATATGAGGCTTTTGAAGAGGCCAAATCAAAGTTGTTCTTCGAAGTAAAGTCTACATATTTCAATATCTATTTTATACAAAAAGGGATTTCCATAACCCGGGAGAACTTATCAATTTTAAAAACCTTTCAGCAACTGGCCCTGATTAAAATTGAAACGGGAAAGTCATCGGTTGTGGATGAGATGAGAGTGGAGATGGAGATTAACGACTTGGAAAATCAACTAAATTATTTAATTGACAGCAAGTGGGTGCTTGAGGTAAAATTCAACAAATTATTAAACACATCTACAGCTAATGCAGTTCTTATTCCTGACGTTCTTAGAACCGATAGCTTGCTGTACCCTAAAGATGCATTGATAGACAGTATTTCAAGGCAAAACCACTTGATTAAGCAGCTGGACTTCAAAATTGCCTCCTGGGAATATCAGCAAAAAGTGGCCAAGAAAAGGGGAATGCCCCAGTTTTCCATAGGTGTAGATTATACGGTGGTAGGCAAAAGTGACAACCCAAATTTAGAAGGCGAGAATGGTCGAGATGCATTATTGTTGCCAGAGGTTGGAATTACTATTCCACTATATAGGAAAAAATACAAGGCAATGATTAATGAGTCAATGCTAAAAATGGAATCTGTTCAATTTGGGAGGAAGGAAAAGCAAAATCAACTTACAGTTCTATTCGAAAATGGATACAAAGACTATAGCGATGCTGGGCGAAGAATTTCACTTTATGAAAAGCAGACTGCTCTTGCGGACAAATCATTGGGCATTCTCTTGACATCTTATTCAGGTAATGGCGAGAATTTTGAAGAGGTGCTAAGAATGGAAAGAAAAGTGCTGAAATACACCCTTGAATTGGACAGGGCAAGAGCCGACAAAAATGCCAGCGTTGCATTTATAAATTATTTACTGGGAAAATAAAACATGGATCATGAATAAAATAATCAAGAATAAATGGGTCGTAATCGTTCTCGTGCTATTTGTTGGAATAGCAATAGGGAAGTTTTTGGGCGGTGGTAATTCTGATAAGGTTGAGGAAGTTAATCAGCTGTCAGAAGTCGAAACTGCTCAATTCTGGACATGTTCTATGCATCCGCAAATCCAGCAAGATGGGCCGGGTAGCTGTCCTTTGTGTGGCATGGATTTGATTCCTCTTGATAATGGCTTGAGTAGCGATGAGGCCTTGCCAGACGAAGTCCCCATGTCAGATGCTGCCATGAAGCTGGCAGAAATACAAACTTTTATTACAAAACTTGAGAGCCCGGAAAAGGAACTTCGATTGTTGGGGAAAGTAAAGGCCGATGAACGACTACAGTTTTCTCAAGTAATTCACTTTCCTGGGAGGATAGAAAAACTGCATGTAAATTTTACCGGAGAAAAAGTTCGCAAAGGTCAGAAGTTGGCCACAATCTATTCGGCTGAATTGGTCACGGCGCAAAAGGAATTATTTGAGGTTTTAAAAAGCCTATCAACGAGTCAGGTTTTGGTTGATGCAGCAAGAAATAAGTTAAAGCAATGGAAGTTTACCGATGAGCAAATCTCCGGCATTGAAAAATCTGGCAAGGTGCAAACGGAGGTTGATATATTATCTGATTATAGCGGATATGTGATGATGCGAATGGTGTCAGAAGGAGATCATGTGAAGGAAGGACAAACACTCTTTCAGATTACAGATTTAAGCAAAGTATGGTTGCTATTTGAGGCTTATGAAAATGACTTACCTTGGATTAAATTGGGAGATGCGCTTTCAATTGAGGTAAGATCTATTCCGGGAAAACTGCTGAAAGGGAGTGTAGCATATATTGACCCATTTTTAAATCCTAAAACCAGGGTTGCCTATGTAAGGGTTGAATTACCTAACAGTAAAGGATTATTAAAACCGGATATGTTCGCCACTGGAATTGTTAAGTCAAAATTATCGGTGAATGAAGATGTGATTTTGGTTCCTAAGTCAGCGGTTCTTTGGACAGGAAAGCGTTCCGTTGTCTATGTAAAAATGCCGAACAGGGCGCATAATTCATTTCTCTATCGCGAAGTTATCCTCGGAGAAGACGCTGGAGATTTTTACATCATTGTGGATGGCCTGGTTGAAGGGGAAGAAATAGCAAGTAACGGTGTCTTTAAAATTGATGCGGCAGCTCAATTATCTGGTAAAAAGAGCATGATGAATCCCTCTGGCGGCAAATCATCTTCGGGAGGACATGCAGGTATGGATATGGGAGAAGAAGATGGCATGAAAGACATGGTCATGAAGCCAAATGTCACTGTTGACAGGACCAAAGTTCCGTCAAAATTTAGAAAGCAACTTGGAGAGGTCGTGGACCAGTATTTGTTGTTAAAGGATAAGCTGGTAGGTGATAATGCTGCAATTCAAGATGAAGTGAAGGCGATTCAATTTTTTTTAAAGCGGGTAGATATGAATTTGGTTATGGGAGATGCCCATAAGGTCTGGATGACCGCCCTGAAGTCGCTTGATAAAGATTTGAGATTATTATCAAAATCCGTTAATATTGGCGAGCAGCGCTCAATCTTTCTGACCTTAAGCACAGCTCTTTCAGATGTATCGCAATTGTTAGGCGTAGTTATGAAGGAAGACCGTTCTTTGTACTTGGAATACTGTCCTATGGCTGACGATAATAAGGGAGGGTATTGGTTGAGCACGGAAGAAAAAATTCAAAACCCATATTTCGGGGCGAAAATGTTAAAATGTGGATCGGTAAAACAAGTAATTAAATAATCAATCTAAAAACAATAAAATCATGAAGAGAAATGCAATAATGGTCGCGTTATTTACAACAATAACAGTTGGTGTTACGCAGCAAAGCAATGCAATTTCAAATACTGAAATAATCACTGTACACGAGCACTATAAAACTGAAACTTTTAAAGTATTTGGAAACTGTGGGATGTGTCAAAAGACCATTCAAACAGCTCTAAAAGATGTTGATGGCATTAAGTCCGCAAAATGGAATATAGAAACTAAAATGATCGAAGTTAGTTTTAATGATGAGAAGATATCTCTGAAGGAAATTAAAGAGAAGATTGCAAAAGTTGGATATGATACAGAAGAGTACAAAGCAGCGGATAAAGCGTACAACAGCTTACCAGGTTGTTGTCAGTATGACAGGGAGCTTAAGTAATTACTCATATTGGTCTTTCAGGCTGTAATCTTACCTGCCCTTACCGCGATGAGTGCAAATTCATTGCTTGAGTAGGCCTGCCTTTTGATTTTTACGAATCAAATTGTACCTTTATGATTCAGATACGCATCATGAATAGGAACACGAACATATTGAAGCAACTCATTTTTGTTGTCTTGTTAGGGTCTTATTCCAGCGTTTATATGATAAGCTTTGCCTGTAACGTTCAGGAGGAGGTTCAAAGTGCTTTGTTAGGCTTGACAACCGAAGCTGTTGAAGGTCATCATGATCATGGTGATGGTTCGCACTCGCACCATTCCCACGATCACAATAAGGTTGATCAGGATGAAGATTCTTCCAAGGATGATGATGGATGTTGTGATGATACTGCTCCGGTATATGTGGCTTCTTTGTCAAATACCGTCGTTCACAGCATCGGATGGAAAATAGATCTTCCCGAAACAGTGTTAAGAACTAATTTGATATGCGTCCCAGCAGTTGAAAGTCCAATACTTGCAGCTAAGGACTATCTTAACAAGGCACCTCCGTTAATTCGAGCGGACCTTCGCCTTCTATTCGACTCCTTCATTATTTGATTGGCTTTCCTGGCTTGCCATTCCATTCTGGTAAGTTAGCGGGGAGGTTACGTAATCATTTAAGGATTATTTCCGTTTACTTCGTCCCTCGCAGGCCTGATAAATTAAGGGTATGCCTATCCTATTTTTAAAAGATAAATAAGTGAACAAAGAAACGACAAACAATTTTATTCCGGCGCTCAAGTACGATTGGTTAACAAGGTTTTACGATCCAATTCTGAATTTTACCATGCCTGAAGAGAAATTTAAGGCTGCCTTAATAGAACAGGCACACATTCACGCAGACCACAGTGTACTTGATTTTGGATGTGGCAGTGCCACCTTATCTGTAATGGCAAAGGAGATGAGCCCAGGATCCAAAATATCTGGCGTAGATATTGATCTAAATAACATTGCAATTGCAAAAAGTAAAATATCAGAACAAGGAGTAGAGATAAACATTGATACATATGATGGTGTTGTACTTCCTTACGAAGACAATTCTTTTGATAAAGTGATTTCCAGTCTTGTTTTTCACCACTTAACCGCGGAGCAAAAGATCAATTCCTTAAAAGAGATTATGCGAGTGCTTAAACCAGGGGGTGAGCTACATATTGCGGATTGGTGCAAAGCTAAAAATGCAATTTCCAGGGGAGCATTCTATTTGGTTCAAATTTTAGATGGATTTGAAACGACTACCGATAATGTAAAAGGATTGTTACCAAAATTCATCAAAGAATCAGGGTTTGATAAAGTACAAGAAACAATGTTCTTCAATACTATTTTCGGAACATTGGGATTAATTAAGGCCATAAAAGCAGAAAGGTTATGAGTAGAACTCAATTGATTTCAACAATATTATTACTTCTGGTATACGGTACACTCTGTGCCCAGACCAGAACAAAGATCAAAATAGATGAACTTCCCTCATCAGTTACAATTGAGCTACAGAACAAGTACAAAAAATATGACATTAAAGGAGTAGAAAAAACGGATGACAAGGAGCACGGAATATTGTATCTGGTTAATGTTAAGAAAAAGAGCAAGGAGTTTGCCCTTTCATATAATAGGAGTGGAGAGTTAATCAGGGCGAGTCGAGTGTATACATATCAAGATTCAAAGCCAAGAGTAAAATCATCAGGCAGCCATGATGGGCACAATCACCAACATTAATAATTAATCTAAACAAACCATTAAAATTCAAAAACCATGAAAAAGACAATTATAACTGTAGGAGTCGCAAGCATGCTTGCAATTGGGTCAATATTTATTTCTGGGTGTGCAAGTGAGCAGAAGCCCCATGATGAGACAATTCATGAGCATGCCGAGGCAGTATATAAATGTCCAATGGAATGTGAAGGTGATAAAACCTATAAAGAAATGGGCTCATGTCCGGAGTGTGGAATGGACTTGGCAGAGCTTGGTCCTACGGATTAACCGACGGGTTTCAGGGGTCAGAACCTAATTGTTTTGGAGATAAATTTGAATGAAACCAATGCGAATAATAGACTAATTAACTATGAAAAAATCATTTAGTACTGCGGCTAGTATTGCGATGATGTTCTTTATTGTAACATCCGGATACAGTCAGGATAAGTGCGGAACAATGCGACATTTGGAGATGCGCCTTGCTCAGAACCCCCAGCTTCAAACTCAGATGGAAGTACATGAAACCCAAATGCAATCCTGGATAATGAATAATCCTGTTCAGAAAAAAACAGGGTTAGTAGTGACCATTCCTGTTGTGGTTCACGTGGTTTACAACACCGTTGGTCAGAACATTTCAGATGCCCAAATATTATCCCAAATAGACGTACTGAATATAGATTTTCGGAGATTAAACGAGGACACCACAGACACGCCTGATGTTTTTAAGGGTATAGCTGCCGATGTTGGATTCGAGTTTTGTATGGCGGCCAGAGACCCCAATGGCAACCCAACCGATGGTATAACGCGAACCTTTACAAGCGAAACGTCTTTTAGCACCAATGATGATGTAAAATTTGATGCATCTGGTGGCAAAAACTCATGGAATACCGCAGACTATTTGAACATTTGGGTTTGCAACTTAAGTGGAGGTGTTGTGGGATATGCGGAATTTCCTTTTGGAGGGCCGAGTAATACTTGGGGGATAGTTGTAACTTATTGGGGATTTGGTACGGTAGGAAACGTAACCGCGCCTTACGATGTTGGAAGGACTGCCGTTCATGAAGTTGGTCATTGTTTCAACTTATTTCACACCTGGGGGGATGACGGAAATGCATGTAGCGGATCCGATAATGTGGCAGATACACCGGATCAAACTTCCTCTACCAGCGGATGCCCTTCTTTTCCTGAGCTTGATGCTTGTTCTCCTGATACCCCAGGCGTGATGTTCATGAACTACATGGATTATACGAACGATTTGTGCATTAACATGTTCACTGATGGGCAAAATGCCCGAATACAGGCAATCATAAATAGTAATAAATCAAGCCTTAAAGCGTCGCTGGGTTGCGTGCCGCCAAATGCATTAGATGCTGGGATTACAATTACAAACCCAATTGATACCGCCTGTGGAACCAACGCCTTTTACCCAGAAATTACCTTGACAAATACCGGGTCCGACACGCTTAAATCTCTTAGTATTAGCTATTGGATTGATTCCGAGCCTCTAAAAGCTTACACATGGTCAGGCTCGCTAGCCAGCCTGAATTCTGTGCAGGTGATACTACCACCGCTCCTTGCGTCACTTGGGCAGCATACATTGAGCGTTTTCAGTGAAGACCCGAACGGGGGCATAGATGGGTATCTACTCAACGACTCATCAGAAGCTGCATTCACTTTTATGATTGGAAACTCATCTACGCTTAGTCTGAATCTTGGTGATTTTCAACTCGCACAGTTGTTCTCCTGGGACGTGCGTGACAGCGCAGGCATCGTTATAGATTCATCTGGAGGATACGAAAAGGAAAGTTCATACCTTGAAATATTCTGTTTGTCGGATGGATGTTATGATTTGTCTCTTTATCACCCACCAGACATTGCCGTTGGTAGCTTTTCGTTGACTGATGCTCAGGGTAGCGTAATTGCGTCTGGGAATATATTAACTGACACTACTCTTAGTTTCTGCGTCACCTTGCCACCTCCTATTGACACAACTTCGATTACGGAAATTGTATATGATGGGGCTTCCCTTCACGTGTACCCAAACCCCTTCTCTAGTGTTACAACAATTGAATTTGACAACATGGGTGGAGAGGAATGCACATTTCATCTTTATAGCGTGACAGGGCAGATAGTAAGAGAGATAAGTGAGATATTAACAGGAGAGATTGTTCTGGAGCGGGGGACGCTGGTGAATGGATTATACTACTACCAACTTCAAAACGACAACGGGGTTGTTGGAAAGGGTAAGTTGATTATACAGTAAGGGGATTAAAATCAAAATTGTTTGGATGAAAAACTTTAGTAAAACATTACTTGTCATTTCAGGTTGGATAACAGCAGTATTGTTATTTGCAACAAATAGCGATTCAATTGCTCAAAACAAGAATGGAGCGGAAACTACTGTAATGGGGCATGATAGCATAGCACTTATCGGCAAACTTGAAATAACTGGATTGCCGATTCATGATGTGTGGGAGTATACGAGTCAGAGTACTGGTAAGGAATATGCTCTCCTCTGTGCGTCAACATCTGGCTTAAGAGTAATTGACTTGACGGACAAGACAAATCCAGTTCAGGTTGGTAGTATAAGTGGTGGGGGAATAGAGGCCATAGATGTAAAAACCTGGATGAACTTCGCATATATTGTAAGTGAGAGCCCTGGGGTTACCGGGAAAATTATAGACCTTTCTGATCCGACAGCACCAGTACAAGTCGGAACCTTCCCGGCAGCGCACAACATATTTATTGCAGACAGCGGATATATGTATCTCTCATCTCCTGGGCTTAGAATTTTTAATCTGGCAGATCCCCTAAATCCAGTCGAAATATATAACGACAATAGTTGTAACGGTCATGACATAACGATTGTAGAAAATCGCCTATATGATTTTTCAGACAATTGTGGTACCAGAATTTATGATGTTACAGACCCTTCGAGTCCTGTCCTAATTGGAACTGCAGGTGACAATTCTACCTTTCACCACAGTGGTTGGCCTTCAGAAGATGGAAACTTCCTTTTTGTATGCGATGAACTAGCTTCTTCAACGGATAATGACATAATGGTTTGGGATATCAGTAACCTGGCTTCACCATTTAAGGTCGATAGTTTCTCGGACCCTGATGCCTACGTACACAATTTATATGTTATTGGGAATTATGCATATGTATCTTATTATCGTGCTGGATTTAGGGTGTTTGATGTTACCGACCCAACTCAAATTTACTTTTACAAGGAGTATGATACGGATTCTAGTCTAAGTGGCCCTGGATATGGGGGAAATTTTGGATTGTACCCATTTAATCCAGATGGGAATATACTGGCAAGCGACGAAAATAATGGTCTGCTAATATTTACCTTTTCGGGGCAAGTTTTAACGAGCTATGCTTTACCCGCTACGAAAGACAGTGATTATAATTTATACCCCAATCCTTTCGCTTCCAGGGTAGTGTTAGAGTTTAGCTTGAAACAGCCGCAAGTGGTAACATCGAACATTTACGATTTGTCTGGCAAGCAACTTCGAACATTATTACACAAGGGTCTCGGAACGGGTTATCATAGAATTAATTTGGATACGCAGGGATTGGTAAGCGGATTGTATGTTATCAAACTATTTTTTGGAGATAAAGAATTTAATCGTAAGGTCATAGTAACGCAGGGGGATTAATAGAACCAATCTTTAATGTATAAACGATTCATATGAAAACAGTGGTAGCACTTACAACTATCTTGCTGCTTATCTTGACATTGCACAAGGTGGGGGTAACATTTTCCAGTGTGCCACCTACAGGAAAAACGGGCGCACTTGGCGAAGAAACATGTTTTACTTCCGGCTGTCACCTACTGGGCACATTAAATCCGCCTAATGCGGGGATAGAGATAATGTTTGATAGCGGTACTAATGTTTACATTCCCGACTCTGTTTACGGCGTAACGGTTACGGTTACAGATAGCGCACAAAAAATATTTGGTTTTGAAATGACCGCGATTACTAGTGACACACAAAAAATAGGAGATTTCATTATACTGGACAGCTCCAACACCTATATTTCCACAGCTAACTCAAAGCAGTATATCTCGCACTTTCTGGCATCTGACCCAGGTAATGCGGGTGCCGGGTTCTTTACGTGGCAATTTAAATGGAGAGCACCGTCCGTTAGCTCAGGACCGTTTACTTTTTATACTGCTGGTGTGGCTGCCGCCAATCCCGTTTCGGCACCGGTGGGGAATGTGCACACATCTTCATTGGTTATATTCGAAGATACCACCATCGCACCTGACACAACGGCAATAGATCAGATAGGATCAGGTGAAAATTATTTGAAAGTTTTCCCCAATCCTGCTGACCAGCTCATTAGGTTGGAATTCAAGGATGGTCGGTCTAGTTTGAAACATATAAGCTTATTCAGCATGGCAGGACAAAGGACATATCATTTCTCAGGTGGTCATCTAGCAAGGAATGAAATTGACGTCAGCAAGGTCCCAGCTGGGTTGTATCTTATTCAAATCAACGAGTACACTTACAAGAAAATAATTATTACTCACTAATAATAAGGAGCATGAAAAACCAAACTGTATTTACGCTCGCCAGCTTAGGCGTAGTAATATTTTTCCTCCACAGCTCCTTCCAGAGCCCGGAGAAGGCTCTCTGTGATGCGCCTTTGCTAGGCCCAGCTCATTCCGGCGCTCCGGGAGAGGTTAATTGCACGGGTTGTCATTCAGGTACAATTAACAGTGGTACTGGAATATTAACAGTGGATTTAGGTGTTCCTGATAGCACATACACACCTGGACAAACGTATAGCGCGACAATTACCTTATTCGAAGCCGGTATAGATAAATTTGGATTTCAGGTATGTCTTCTTGAAGACAGCAACAATACAAGTACTGGAATCTTGATTCTAACGGATGTCAACAAAACCCGGCTAATACCTGATGTTTCAAGGGAGTATGTAGGGAATACACCCTGTGGGGCAGACGCGGATTCGATTGGATACAATACCTGGACTTTTGATTGGCAAGCTCCCGGCACCAATAAGGGCATGATCACGGCATATATATCGGGTTTGGGCACGAACCATAGCCATAGCACAGCAGGAGACGAGACATATACGCAGACAATTCAACTAACACCCACAATGCCATTGGGTATAAACATGACACGAGAAGAGGAGAGTGATATAGAAATATTCCCGAACCCAGCGGATGGCGAGATAAAGATCACATCACAAGTATATGGTAAAAAAATTACTGCAGTTACCCTCTACTCAGTGAGTGGGCAAGTCACACGTCGGTATGCCAACTTGCGATCGTCAGGCATGAGTATTGACGTTAGCAACCTTCCGACTGGACTATACCTCATCCAAATAGGGGATGTTTTCAAAAAGAAAATAATGATCCAACACTAAGACCCATGTTTAAGTGTTTGCTTAAACAATAAATCGACTTATATTTGGTTATCGATAATTCAAATTAAGTAGATGAATAAGATAGCACTTTTACTATCAGCAATATTCTTGATTTCATCAATACTCTTGGGGCAAACGGCTCAGACATTTACGTTCACCATAGAGGGAATGACCTGTAACAGTTGTGCCAACACGGCCACTAAGGTGTTGCAGGATTTGAAAGGCGTTGAAAGCGCAACGGTTGACTACGAATCTAAGACCGCTACCTTAAGCGGTAAAGTGACTCAAGACGGTATCAGGGCGGTCTTAACTACGAATACAAACTTCGAGGCCCTCTTTGAAGGAGAATCACTTGTAAAAGCACTCACTGATAAGGAAAGATCAGCCTATGATATCAAGACAATTAAAGGGGGTCATAAAATGAAATTTATGGAACATTTGTCTAGCGGAAAGATTACTGTTTTTGATTTTTACGCAGAGTGGTGCGGACCGTGCAGGGTGTTTTCGCCAAAAGTTGAGCGGATGCTTTTGAAATACGATAACGTTGCGCTGAGAAAGGTAGACATTGTGGACTGGAAATCTCCCTTGTCCAAACAATTGACCAAAGCGTATAAATTTCCTGCCTTGCCTTTCACGTTAATATTTGACGCTGGCGGAAAGCTGCTTGGGAAAGTGAAAGGGAACAACATCGAAATGGTGGAGGACATCATCAACCGTCAATGAGTCTGCGGCGAATTTTTATTATCACCCTTCTCTTCTCATTTTTTTTGTGCGAAAGAGCAAATGCCCAAGCTTGCCCCGCTTGCAGTAATCCGGCATTACAGAGCAGTGAAAAGCTAGAGGCAGGCATTGATACGCTCCACAAAGGTACATTTAGAACCACCTTAAATGTGACCAATGGTTACGGCTATCAGGGAGGGCATCCGGAACGTACGCAATTTAGTGCCTCTGGACAGCTCGTGGAAGGTGGATTGCATGAACACAGTGTGGAACTGGATTTTTTTAGAATTGAACTCAGCCTGGAACACACTTTTAAAACAAATTGGTCATTGTGGTTGCGTATTCCGTACGATATTAAAATTCAGCGGGTGGGTGTCTCCTTTACAGACAATTTTACAGAACAAGAGAAAGAGGACATTGTACGGAATCGGGACATTCACCACAGAGGTGAAACTTACAATGGAATAAGTGACCTGAGATTGTTTGCTGCACATAGGTTCAATAAGTTTTTGGGAGATAAGGCGAGGTTGGATGTTGCCATAGGGACTTCATTGCCCTTGGGTAAAACCGAAAAAAACCCGCTCTTGGCAGGACAGCGAGCTGAAAAACACCTGCATATTCAATTTGGTACCGGAACATTTGATCCTTTAATTGAGCTGCACTATGTAACCGGATTGTCAAAGAGGGTATCGCTGGCATTGTTCACTATCAATAAGGTTCCGTTTTATGTAAACAATCATGATTATCAAGGACCTTTGGAAACGACCAGCGGAATTGGGCTGGGTGTCAGCCTGAGCAAATGGCTGTCCTTAAGGGCATCTTTCGCCAATTTTTCACAGAGCCAGGCCAAGTGGAATGGGGTTAAAGACCCCAATAGTGGACTGATCTCTTTCAATGGAACGATTATGGTCTCGTTCAAGCTTTTGAAAGGCCTTTCAATTACACCAGGATATCGCTTTCCTATTTATCAGCAAACCGTATCAGATGAGGGCGATACCTTCACTTACGGGCCTACCTTCGTTTTGAACGCCTCTTACGCATTTACCAAAAACTGACAGACAATCACATGTTTAAGTATTTGCTTAAACTATTATAATTACGTATATTTGTTTAAATCAAAGCCATAGAAAGATGAGTAACAACGAATGTATTAGAGTCTTCGCAGACAAGGATCAAATCATGGGGTGCAAGACAGACATGAAGAACAGCAAGAAATTTATTAGCGAGTTAGCAGGTGTGTTTAATCTGGCGGGAAACGATGTGCGGCTGAGTATATTATACTTGCTTCAACAGGAAGAGAGGCTGTGTGTATGTGATATAAGTGACATATTGGAAATGCAAATACCTGCAATTGCACAGCACTTGCGCAAAATGAAGGACGGCAATGTGATTGAAAAAAACAGAGTTGGTGCAATGGTTTACTACTCAATGCGGCCAGAGGCACAAAAATTATTAAACGGATTCTTTCGTCTTATTACGAATGAGTCATTGTTGAAAACAAAGGCCGCATGAACTCAAACTCAAATAAGCAATTGATTGGAGCAGGTGTTATTGCGGCTATTGCATCTTCTTTGTGCTGCGTTGTTCCTGTAATTGCAGCGGTTGCAAGCGTATCTGGAATTGCAGCGTCGGCATCCTGGTTGGAACCTGCCCGGCCTTATCTGATTTGGTTTACAGTTGTTGTTTTGGGATTTGCGTGGTATCAACATATTAAAAACAAAAGATCCGAAATAGAATGTGATTGCGATGACGATGTGCCTGCCGGAGCTTCAGTAAAAAAAGGGAAGCCTTCATTTTTTCAATCGAGCAAGTTTCTTGGAATAGTAACTGCCTTCTCAGTACTAATGCTTGCTTTTCCGCTTTATTCTGAAGTATTCTTTTCTGAGTCTGAGAAAACAACCATTGTGGTAGGTGAAGAAAATATAGCGGAGGGCCGGTTGGAAATAAAGGGAATGACCTGTACAGGGTGTGAGCATCATGTTACGAAAAGCCTTGCGGATCATGAGGCCGTAATTGAAGCGAACTCGTCCTATACGGAGGGATTGGCGATGGTGAAATTTGATAAGTCTCGAACCACCCTGGCAGAACTGTCAGAAATTGTGGAGGAGGAGACAGGATATACAGTGATAAGTCAGGAGATCATTAATTAAATAGATGGAGAAAACAATCGTATTAGAGTCCGTATTTACGTGTCCAAAATGCGGACACCAAAAAGAGGAAACAATGCCAACCGACGCATGCGTTTATTTTTATGAGTGCGTGAACTGTCATGAAGTAATTAAACCGACTGACGGGTGTTGTTGTGTGTACTGTTCTTTTGGAACGGTAGACTGCCCCAGCATCCAGGAGGGAAAGGATAATTGTTGCTAAATAATTCGTTAAATAAGCTGATATGTGCAGCTGTAACATCAATTAAGCAATCACCATGGAAACATACATACCCCCAAGTAAAGAGATCAAGTCAAAAACAGTGGCTGAGCGAGTCTCCAAAAAGACCAAAAAGGAATGGAAGGCCCTGTTCTTCGCTTGGCAAAGAGAGCAAGAAATAAAGCTGGGCCACTGCCTTGCCTGTTGATTGTTAATGCCAAGAGCAATCTATAATTACTGATTCGTCTTAATAAAAGTAAGATTCAGCGAAATCATAGTGCTCTTGGTCGTCAAAAGGCCTAAATTTATGTTTTAGTGTTTGGGCCATCAGACGTAATAATTTTAAAAACCTGGAATACAAGTGTATTCCGCAAATCATTTGTTATGAAAAAAATTACAACGTTTATGTTAATGTTAGGGCTTGGCTGTTTTGTTGTCAACGCCCAATGTCCAGCAGGTCAACTGGAGGTTCGAATTGATATTACTACAGATAATTGGGGTTATGAGTGTTATTGGGAGCTTGTTCCAAGTGGAAGTTCATGTGGTCAGAACACAATTTTTGCAGGGGGAAACACTACTCAGCTAGGCTGTAGTGGAGGAACACCTACTAATGGTAATGGCTACGCAAGCAACACAACCATATCAGAGGGGCCTTGGTGTTTAGACGAAGATGTAAATTTTGAAATAGAGTCTTATGATGATTATGGAGATGGTGGAAGTATGTTCACGGTGAAAATAGAGTCTTTTCCGATATATAACTTTACCGCCAATCTAACTTTGAATGAATTTATTTTTGCCAATTCAATGCCACCGGCTCTAGATGCTGCGATGACTGCAATTGAAACGTCAAATTTTATGGAGATCGGGAATATTGATATCGTCGGAGAGATTGAAAACCTTGGGTCTAGTACAATTACATCTTTAGACATTAACTATTCAATTGACAATGGTACTACGGTAACTGAAGCATTAAGTGGCCTGAGTATCGCGGCATTTGCAATGTACAATTTCACGCACGCCACCGCATGGACTCCTGCTTCAGGAGGGGACTATACTTTAAGAGTTTGGGTGAGCAATGTTAATGGTTCGGCAACGGACTCTGTTCCTACCAATGATATGATAACAAAACAAGTTACCATCATTGGTCAAATACCAAATATTATAAATAGCTATACGTATTCTCCAAATACGTTTACGTATAATGAAATTGGCAATTCAGTCGACAATGTTGTTATACCGATGGATTTGGACTTTCATCCAAATGGTGAGCTATGGGTAGTAAACCTTGGGATCTGGAATGGAACAGGTGGTTCTGGAGGCACAACTATTACATTTTATAATCCTGGTAAAATGGGTCAGCAATCGTTGTATAGAAAGGACTCTAACTCAAAGCATTTTATGGCCTTGCCATCAGGTATAGCCTTTAGTTTAAATGGCAATTTTGCGACATCGCCTAGCGTCTATGATGCCAATGACAATGGGGGCGCACCCTTTACGGGCCCAGCTCTTTGGTCCAGTGATTCTTCAATTTATGCTCAACCATCTGGTGGCAATGGTAGCCATCTTGACATGCTTCATTTAAGTCCTTATGCGATGGGAATTGCTAATGAGAAGGATAATATTTTCTGGGTGTTTGACTCGGAGAGCAATGACATTGTTAAATATGACTTTGCTTCTGACCACGGTCCAGGAAACACGGATCATGATGATGGTAAGGTGTACAGGTATGAGGACATTGTTGTAGATAGAATAGACTTGACAACTGCGTGCCATTTGGCATTTGGCGATGATAAAAAATGGTTGTACATCGTGGATGCGGGAAGCTTGCGAGTTATTCGCATGGACATTACTACGGGTACTACTGGCGGTACACCTAGTTTTACTAATTATGACGGATTGGCGACCTATCAAAAAGTTAGTGGCGCAACGCAAGAGGTGGTTGTCAGCTCGGGATTGGTTAAGCCTTCTGGTATTGCAATTTTAAACGACCGGATGCTTGTTTCAGATAACAGCACAGGGGAGATAATTATTTATGACATATCTTCAATTCCGGCAGTTGAGATGAAGAGGCTCCAAACAGGTTCTGCTGGCGTGATGGGTATTACAATAGGTCCTGAGGGCAGGATTTGGTATGTGAATGCAATGGATAATACGGTTAATAAGATTGAGCCAGACAGCGTTTTGCCAATGCCATTGGCAATTTCAGCTACTACCACGAATGCCATAATTGGAAGCTGTGACGGTACTGCAACAGCGTCCGTTATTGGCGGAACAGAACCCTATACTTATTCTTGGAACTCAAATCCAGTTCAAGTGGGAATTATGGCCACTGGACTATGCCCAGGTAGCTACATCTTAACAGTTATTGAGGCCAACGGGTCCAGCATTACATTGACCGTTGTGATCGGCGAAGACCCTCTGGGCATATATGACGTGGCCCAGACACAATCTATTGAGGTTTATCCAAATCCTAGTAAAGGAGTATTTACGGTGAAGATAGACGGCTCCGTTAACCAAGGAGGTGAATCAGAGATTGTCGTATTGAGTATATTGGGAGAGATAGTCTTCAAGACAACAACCAGAAGCGTTCATACTACAGTTGATATTTCCAGATTTTCCAACGGAGTTTACTTTATTAGGCTTCGAAATGAAATGGGAATTTCAACGCGAAAGTTGGTGGTCAGTCATTAAACATCTTGAAAGTTTCAGTAGGAGATTAATCTAATGGATTATACTAATCTTCTGAGTGTGCAAGGTTTTATCAGTAACTACTATTAGCGTTTTGATACCTACGGATAAATTATTGGCGTTAACCTGCTGGTTGGCCATGTTTATTATTAACTCTACCCTACCAAAGACATCAACTAAATAAATTTGGTTAGGTTTAAAAGCGGGGTTAATAGATATCGTAAATGTTGTGGACGCCGGATTTGGATAAACATTGATAATTTCACTGGCATTCAAGTCATAGACACCTGAGGGATCTTCCCCAATCACTATACTTGTACTTGAGCTGTCTCCGTTGCCATCAATAGCGGTTACTGTAAAATCTCCCGGACATAATCCTGTCGCTACAGAATCCGTTTGTACGGGATTGGTGTTCCAGAAATAAGTATATGGCATAATACCTCCCGTCGCAGATGATGTAGCCGTTCCGTCGCAATTTCCTAATGTGGCGTTCGAAAATGTCGTCGTAACCGCGAAGACATTACTATACTGACTTTCGATAAAATTGAAGCACTCCATCATTTCGTCAGGATAGCTAGGAAAATCTACTGTGTGTCCAACTCCTGCAATTTCATTTATAAATGAAGTGCCGCCATTTGATGCTATGTCATTGTGAAGTGTATTTGCAACGGTGATAAAAGTTGCTGCATCATTTAAGCCAATACAGATGCAGGCGGGGGGGAAGTCAGCAATGTCAGCATAATTAGGTTCCAGATGACTATCACTTCCGGCTGCAAATGGAATTACTCCACGCAAGTTGGGTATTAAGCCATTATCTGTATCCATTGAAACTATTACGGCATGTCTTCCTCCGTAGGATAATCCAGTGAGGTAAATGAAGTTAGTGTCAATGTTGTAAAGCGACAAAGTGGTATCCACCGAATACTGAAACAGCTGCTTGGTCAGGCCCTCTTGATTCCAGAAATGCCCTTCATTTTCAGGACATAGGATAATTGCGCCGATGCTGTCCGAAAGAAATGTAAGTTGGTCCCTAAATTGCCCTGCATTGGTATGAGGCCCGCCCCTAAAACCTACAACCAGTTTGTAGCTTTGGGCACTGTCATAGTCAGTGGGTACATAATAATAGAGTGTCCGAGTAAAGTTGTAGTCAGGCTCTGCAAATATTACAGTTTGCTGAAAACTACCTGTTTGTTGAGCCAGTGAACAGATAGTGCTTAACAGCAGCAAAAAAGTGAATTTTGTCTTCATGCTATTGAAATAATATGGGATCAATTAAGGGTTAATTAATTGTAATCCGCTAATATACGATTCGAGGAAGTGTTAATAGTAGGCAACCAAAACCAATC
>NVRZ01000030.1 GCA_002401055.1 Bacteroidota bacterium | reverse complement strand
GCCCCTGCGCAGTCCCTAGCGTTCCCGTCGCAAAGATTTTAAGTTTGTCTGCGCCTGTAATTTCTTTGACATCAAAACTGCTACGAATCGTCCGAAACGCTTCATTTTTAGAACTTCAGGATGTTACTGGCAGGATACAACTCTATATCAGAAGAGATGAAATCTGCCCTGGCGAGGACAAAGCTCTATACAACCAGGTTTTCAAAAAGTATCTGGACATTGGTGATATTATTGGGGTAAAGGGTTACGTCTTTACAACCAAGGTTGGAGAAATATCTATTCATGTTTCTGAACTCAAAGTGCTCTGCAAATCACTCAGGCCATTACCAATTGTAAAGGAAAAGGAAGGTGAGACTTTCGACGCTTTTACGGATGCTGAGCAACGGTACCGACAGCGCTCGCTGGATTTAATTGTAAATCCAGGAGCAATGGATGTATTTGTAAAAAGATCAAAAATTGTCAATTCCATTCGACAGTTTCTAAATGACAAGGATAATTTAGAGGTGGAGACGCCAATTCTGCAGCCACTTTATGGGGGAGCAGCCGCAAGGCCGTTCAAGACACATCATAATGCGCTCGATATCCCACTGTATCTGCGAATCGCAAACGAACTCTATCTGAAAAGGTTAATTGTAGGCGGATTTAAGGGGGTTTATGAGTTTGCCAAGGATTTTAGAAATGAAGGGATGGATAGGTTTCACAACCCCGAATTTACTCAAATGGAGCTGTATGTGGCTTATAAAGACTATAACTGGATGATGGATTTAGTTGAGGAAATGGTTGAGAAGGTCACATTGGATCTACACGGGAAAACCAAGATTACGGTAGGGGAAAACGAAATTGATTTCAAGCGCCCTTGGAAACGACTAACCATGTTCGAGGCAATTCAAACGTATGCCAGAGTAGATATTTCAAAAATGGATGAGAAAGAGCTATTTGAAACCGCCAAATCTTTGGGTGTTCACGTAGACGAAAAAATGGGTAAGGGCAAAATCATTGATGAGATATTTGGTGAGAAAGCTGAGGCTAACCTTATTCAACCAACATTTATTACAGACTATCCGATTGAAATGTCACCCTTGGCGAAGAAGCACAGGGACAAGGAAGGCCTGGTAGAGCGATTTGAAGCGATATGTAATGGAAAAGAATTGTGCAATGCGTTCTCAGAGCTCAACGACCCTATAGATCAGAGAGAAAGATTTGAGCATCAGCTGGAACTTGGAAAACGCGGGGATGAAGAAGCCATGGTCTTGGACGAAGAGTTTTTACAGGCCATAGAGTATGGAATGCCACCAACTGCGGGTTTGGGAATAGGCATAGACCGATTGGTAATGATCATGACCAATTCGCACTCAATTCAGGATGTTATCTTTTTTCCGCAAATGAGGAGTAAAGCGCCGAATTCGTGAGCACAAAAAAACAAATAAAGTGGTGAGCAAATGAAACCGAAAGGTTAAGTCGACTGCGCGAAACCTTCGGCTTCTCGAGTAACGATTGAGTGTTTCTGTCTAAAATATCTGGAAAAAGAAGACGTTAGCTAGATTGATGTTTCCGTAACAAAGGCGATTTCTTGAGCGTATTAACGATATCAGGCACAATCCCCGAAAAAATGAATGACAACCGCAGGCAATTCATTAAAAAAGGCGCCCTGCTTATAGCAGCAACGCCTTTGATTGGCATAAGTGGTTGCTCAAAGGATAAAGAGATAAAGAAGTGTACCACGGCCGACGATATACTTGGACCGTATTATCGGGAAAGCGCACCGTTTCGCGCCGACCTTAATGTGAACAATCAGCCGGGAACACAATTGACTTTAGGCGGTACAGTATTCGGTATTGATTGTGAAACGCCCTTGAACGAAGCAGTAGTTGACGTATGGCATGCAGATGATACAGGCGATTATGACAACTCCAGCAACAATTATGCTTTCAGAGGGAAAATAAATACAGACCCTAATGGACGATATGAGTTCTCTACCATCTTTCCAGGTCAGTACTTGTTGGGTGGTGGTAGCAATTATCGCCCTGGTCACATTCATTTTAAAATAACGGCGAGTAACCACAAGGATTTGGTCACTCAGTTATACTTCACCGGAGACCCTTTCATACCATCTGATCCCTGGGCCTCCCAAGAAGATGCAGCAGAGAGAATAATCACCCTTACGTTAGATGGTAACGGGAACAAGACGGGGGTATTTAATATTCGATTAACGCCAAGCTGATGATAACCCCCTAATATAGATGAGTGAACAAATCCCAATACACGACTTTACAAGTGACGATGATTCCAGCATCGCTTTTGAGATAGAGCCATTGGAGTTAAGGGATAGTTATGACACCTCCATTCCACACAGGCACAATTATTATGAAATATTTCTATTTATCAAAGGCGGAGGAACACACGAGATTGATTTTGAAACCTTTCCAATTAATGCGAACAGCGTTCATTTTGTCTCACCTGGTCAGGTACACAAAGTAAAGCGAGAACTGAATTCGTTCGGGTATGTTCTATCCTTCTCACGAGATTTTTATTACCTCAACCTTCCGAATAAAAACATACTGTATGAGCTTCCATTTCTGAACAATAATACCTCAAGGCCGATCTTAAATTTAAATGAGGAGGACTTTATGATATTTAATAATCTGGTTGAAAGCATCAGAGATGAGCACCAGAACGACAATGAATTAAAAGAGCCTGTAATTAGGTCTTATTTGAACATTATATTGCTGAAGAGCAAGGGGTTCTTCGATCAAATAAAAGGAGATGTGCCCGTCGAGGGCAGAGAGTCGTCCGAGCTCATTTATAATTTCAAAATGTTAATTGAGAGGAATTACCGAAAAATGCATTTGGTCAAAGACTATGCAGATTTACTGTCTGCTACACCAGAACACTTAAATGAAGAATCCAAGAAAATTAGAGGAAAGACGGCGAGCGACCTGATAAGTGATAGAATTATACTGGAAGCCAAACGTTTATTGATGTATTCGGAGTTCAGCAACAAGGAGATTGCTTATTTCTTGAACTATGAAGACCCATCCTATTTCAGCCGGTTTTTTAAGAATAAAATTGGCCTCTCACCCAACGACTTCAGAGACAGCCTCCAGAAAAAGTACCAGCTTTAACGAGAATTGTCCATTTACTTAGGAGATTGTTCAGCATATCTTTGTTTGTAAGATAGCGTAAACGTATATGCTATTATGAATACAACAAAATTATATACGATGAATACTATAAGGGCATTTCAGGCTTTCCTAATTATTTTAATTGAGGGAGCGAGCACAGCACAAGCAACTATTGTAACGATAACTGCGAGCAGCAGCCCTGTAGAGGGGTTTTTCCCGAATGTTGCTACAGCGGTATGCGGCGACACGATAAAATGGGTAAACGGTGACGGCACACATACTACAGCTTCCAAGATCATTCCAACAGGGGCGTCGTCATGGAACTCGTCAACCATTGGCAGTTCTGGCTTCAGCTATGTTGTTTCGGTACCCGGAACGTACAATTACACATGTCATCCCTCTGGTGGTGGTCATATGGATGCTAGTTTTGTTGTAACATGCGCCCCTGCCTTAACGCTGATTGCAGTGCCAGCTGATTTTGCAACGATTCAAGAAGGGATTGATGCGGCCACCATTGGCGATACGGTGCTTGTTTCGCCGGGAACTTATTTTGAGAACATTAATTTTAATGGAAAGGACATTGTTCTTGCCTCTCTTTACCTGACCACTGGAGACATGGCCTATATAGAGCAAACCATAATTGATGGTAGAGACAGCAGTAGCGTTGTCACTTTTACAAGCGGAGAAAGCGCGGCAGCATTGATAACTGGATTCAACATAAAACATGGATATGGTGCAAGCTGGTTGGATGGCGATGGAGGGGGTCTATGTTGTATTAATGCGTCTCCTACCATTGACCACAACCAGATAGATTCCAACAGGGTTTCATTTGCAGATGGCGGAGGAATTTATTGTGAGAATTCAAATGCTGTCATTACGAATAACAGCATGGTATTCAACGGAGGTGGATATGTTGATGTTGGTACCGGCATTGCTTGCGTGGGGGGATCTCCATATATAGCTAATAATATAATAACTGGCTCCTGGGGCGATTCAAACTGCGGTATTGACCTTGTTAGTTCAAACGCAACGATAACTAATAACACCTTAGTATACAATGGAATGGGAATCCGAATAAGGGATACTTCTTCAGTCAATGTCTCTAACACAATTATCTGGGGCAATAGTTTTGCAAACCTGTTGTTATCAGGCACATCTAGTACTGTTGATGTGATGTACAGCGATGTGGAAGGCGGCTACATAGGTACGGGCAATGTTGATTTAGACCCCAAGTTTACGGATACAATCAACAATGATTTCAGCTTACTGTCAAGCTCTCCATGCATTGATGCTGCTGATCCAAATAGTCCAGATGATGCAGATGGTACCCGGGCTGACATGGGTGCGCTATTTTTCGAACAGAATGTTGGAATAAATGAGGATGCCGTAGTTGAGCTTCCCCGTATTAAAGTATATCCTAATCCATTCAACTCTCAGATAACTGTACAATTCGAAAATATGAATGGCGATGAGCACACCTTAATGTTATACAATTCAATGGGACAAATTGTACGTGTGATTGAGAATATAACCAGAGGAGAAGTAATTGTTAAAAGAGAAAATTTAAAAAGCGGGCCTTATTTTTTTCAGCTTATAGGTAACTCTGGACATATTGATCACGGACAAATGATTGCGGAGTAAATAGGCGAGATATGAAAACTAGAGCTGGAATTATAGTCATTATATGTTCATTCAGTATAGGAATGTACAGCCAAAATCCGGAATGGATAAACTACACCAACGGAGATCAAATTAATTCGATAGCTCAAGAGGGAAGCACAATGTGGGTTGCAACCAACGGCGGATTGGTAAGTATCAATAAAAACACCGCCAATACTGTTTATTATAACAGAAGCAATTCCGGATTGCCTTCTAACAATGTCAATTTAATAGTAGTTGACAAAGCGGGCAATAAATGGATGAAAGCCGGATCAGATGGCTTGGTGAAATTTGACGGAGCTACCTGGACGATTTTTGATACCAGCAACTCCGGACTCCCTTCTAATGTTGTTTCTGTATTCGCACTGGATACGGCTGACAACCTTTGGATAGGGACAGACCCTTATTGGATGGGGTCGGCCTATGTTGGAGGCGGCTTGACAATGTATGACGGAGCGAATTGGATCACATACGACACAAGTAACTCGGGATTAATCACGAACAGTATTAGATTAATTGCAGTTGACGATAGCAACCATCTTTGGATTGACAATTATAACGGGTTAGTAAAATTCGATGGGACCAATTGGACGATTTATGACGGTTTGAATTCTGGTATACCTGGTTATTCTCTAACCGCACTTGCTGTTGAAGGGAATATGGTTTGGCTTGGTTCAGAAGGCGTATTCGGACAGGGAGCAGGCCTTACCAGCTTTGATGGTACAACCTGGACTACATACACAAGCGGTAATTCCGATTTGCCCTTTGATTATATAAGTAGTATAGCCATTGATGCGAATGGCAATAAATGCATGGGTACTATGAATGCTGCATGGGGGATTGATGGCGCTTTTGTAATACTTGAAGACACCAACTGGACAACATATACTATTTCAAATTCTGGACTTGTAAATCCAACAGTACATTATGTGCTAATCGACGATAATGATGATAAATGGATTGGAACAAGTGACGGAATGGTAAAGTTTGATGATATAAGCTGGACGGATTATGAAACGTCTAATTCTGGGTTACCGTCCAATGGAATTAGGAGGCTAGCAATTAACACAACCGGAGATAAGTGGATTACTACGTATAATGGCCTTGCAAAATTTGATGATTCAAACTGGACTGTATATGACACGTCTAACTCTGGAATATCCAGTGACCGATTAGATATAATAATCATCGATAAAGCGGGAAATTTATGGATAGGTTCGTCTATGGTTGGCCTGATAAAATTTGATGGAACCAACTGGGCTTTATATGATACTTCTAACTCTTCTATACCCTCCCATAATATATGGGCGATCACCGAGTCCAATAATGGAATTATATGGATAGGTACTTCCAATAGCGGATTGGCTAAGCTTGATGGGACTAACTGGACCATTTATAACACATCAAACTCAGGGATACCCACTAATAAAATTAGAGATATTCAAATTGATGCCAATGATGATTTATGGATAGCCACAGGTGATAGTGGTCTGGTTAAATATGACGGGTCAAATTGGACAACATACAGCCAAGTTAATTTTACTAGTCTTGTGTCTCTTGCCATTGATGGAAATGGGATATTATGGGTAGGGAGTGCCGGTAGTGGAGGTATTGCACACTTTGACGGAACAACTTGGGCCACTTATGGCCCAACAAATTCACAATTCCCTTCTTCAACAGCAAATGATATTGTAATTGATGCAAATGATACTGTTTGGGTGGGAACACCTAATGGCTTGGCAAAATTTGATGGCTTGGACTGGGTTGTTTATAGCACTTCAAATTCTGGCCTTGCGTACAATTACATTTCTACACTTGCTATTGATTCACACGGGAATAAATGGATCGGAACCACGCAAGCGGGACTCAATGTGTTTAAAGAAGGCGGGGTCATATTGGGCATAGATGATAGTCCCTTCATTACTTCATCTGCTCTATTGTTGAAAGTTTATCCCAACCCTTTCAGCACTACTACTACGATAGAATTTCAAAACAAGAACAACGAAAAGCACACGCTGGCTATTTACAATTCTATGGGGCAAATAGTGTCTAATATTTCCAATATCAGAACAGGAGGCATAAGATTAGACAGAGGAAACCTTATAAGCGGGCTTTACATTTTTCAATTGATTAATGAAGCTGAAGCTGTGCGGGTTGGCGAAGGGCGAATAATAGTTGAATAAGGATTATCGTAATAACACATCCATGAAACTGAAACGGTTAGCTGTCTGTCTTGTGACGCTATTGATTAGCTCAGAGACTAGCGCACAATGGACCGAAGTCAATGTTACCCCAAATCACACAGCCAAATCATATGACTTTTTAGATGATAATATTGGATATGCATCCTTTCAAAATATGACTACCGGCCTCTTTGAACTTGCGAAAACTATTGATGGGGGAGATAACTGGATCATTATTAATCCGCCAGATAGTGCCTGGGACTTTAAAGACATTAGTGTCCCCGAGGATTCCGTTATTTATGTGGTGAGCAGGGACCTAAGCCTTTCCGTGCCAAATAAATCAAAGATTTTCAAATCCAATGATGATGGCGCTACCTGGATTGACCTCACTCCTGATACAACCAATATAGGAATGGGTTTTGCTGTTGTATACTTTGTGGATGCTTTGGTCGGTTATTGGGGAATAGCGGATAAATTATATAAAACAGTTGATGGGGGCGTTAACTGGGCCGAACCTAACTTGCCTCTTGGATATTACATCCAGTCCATCCATTTTAACGATGCAAATAATGGCGTATTAGGAACCTGGGACGGCACTTTTGCATATTTAGGAGGGGTACTTTCAACGAATGATGGGGGTATAACATGGAGAGACACCACGTTCGGTACAGGCTCCTCAACAGTAGGTACGGTAAAACAAACTTCCGAAAATGTTACCTATGCTGGCACAGCGGGTTGGGGGTCAAATGGTTCCTTGCTGTTCAAAACGACGGATAATGGAACAACTTGGACCGAGGTTTCTATACCTGATACCTTGAGCAATACGATGCTTAGGACCTTTGATTTTATTGATGATAATGCTGGGTTTATTGTGGAAGAGTCCAACGATACAACTTACCTTTATAAAACGGTGGATGGTGGAGTAAGCTGGTCTTTAAATCAAGTGATTGACACAAACTACCTTTCTGAAATACATCTTACAAGTAACACCGGATATCTCACGGGGAACCTAAATCAGTTTTTCAAATTGCAGAGCCCTACAGGAATAATGGGTTTTTCAACCGTTAACTCAATCATGGCTTACCCCAACCCCTCCTCTGGGCGGTTTATGATGGAAATTCAGATAGAAGAGCCACAGAATATGGTATTGCGAATATTAAGTATCTTAGGAGAAGAGGTATTCGTAGAAAAACTAAATATATCGACAGGCCTTTATCGCAGAGAGTTTGATCTTCAGGACAACGCCAAAGGGATATACATGTTGCATGTAACCACGGACCTGGGGGTGAAGAGTTTGAAAATGGTATTGGATTGATGACCCACTAAATAAATATCAGTGTATGGTGAAAGCGAACAAGTTCATAGCATCTGCACTGATTACACTAACCTTCCTTTTTTTATCCAATCTCAGTTATGGACAGAAATTTGAATGGGCAATCGGCATTGGGGGTGAGGGCATTGACCAAAGCAGGTCCATCGCCGCAGATGATTGGGGCAACTTATTGGTTACTGGTACATATTCCCTTACAGTAGATTTTGACCCGGGCCCTGATAGCCTTAACAAATCATCAAATAGCGGCACGGATTTTTACGTGGCTAAATATGACGCAGGTGGTAACATCCTCTGGGTGAATGCGCTTGGTGGATTTGGCAATGACTACGGGGGCATTGTTCAAACGGATGTGTTCGGAAACGTTTACGTAATTGGTTCTTTTCAATATACCGTGGATTTTGACCCGGGAACTAATAGCTTCGAATTAACCACGAATGGATCTTCAGATATATTTATTGCTAAATACAAGGCAAACGGCAATTTCCTCTGGGCCAAAAACATAGGCGGGATAACGGCCGAATCCGTAAGTACCTCTGTGTTGGATGCAGAGGGCAATATTTTTATAGCTGGCACCTTTGATGATAATATAGATTTTGACCCCGGACCGGGGACCGCAAAATTATGGTCGTCGAACTCAAAGGGGGATGTCTTTTTTGCCAAATATGATAACAACGGCAATTACATTTGGGCCAAAAGCGTGGGTGGCTCGTTTTCCGACTACTGCTATTCTATGGATGTGGATGCCTCAGGCAACGTATACCTTACGGGAGGTTTCTGGGAATGGACAGATCTAGACCCTGGACCTGGGACTGCATATTTTTCAGGATCAATCTCAGAGATATACATTGCCAAGTATGATAAGAATGGAAGCTACCTCTGGGCTAAAAGCATGGGTGGCAGTAGCATTGATATTGGCAACGGTATTAGCGTGGATGCTTTGGGAAATCTATATATAACCGGCTTAATGAATGACACGGTTGACTTTGATCCTGGTGCTGGGGTCGCCAACCTGATCTCTAATGGAAGCTTCGACATATTCCTGGCAAAATATGACAACTATGGAAATTATCTCTGGGCCAATAACTTTGGAGGATACTACGCAGATCAGGGGCTGGGCATTTGTACTGATGGAGAGGGTAAAGTATATATGATAGGACATTTTGATGGCGCCTTTATAGACTTTGATCCCGACAGCGGTTACGCCACCATTTCTTCTCATGAGAGCCAGGATGCCTTCGTCGCTCATTACGATACAGATGGGAATTACATTTGGGTAGGCGCATGGGGCGGGGCAGAATGGGATCTGGGAAATGCAATTACCAAGGACAGGTTT
The DNA here is from genome assembly GCA_002401055.1 of Bacteroidota bacterium. Lineage (GTDB taxonomy): Bacteria > Bacteroidota > Bacteroidia > NORP154 > NORP154 > NORP154. The sequence goes on along the minus strand of NVRZ01000030.1, from coordinate 13,752 downwards.
GGCAATGTCTACGCTTTAGGTCATTTTCAAGACACGGTAGATTTTGATTTTGGTGATGACACGTTTAAACTTGCTGCCATTGGTGTATCAGACGCCTACATCGCCAAATACTCTGGTGGTTTAACCGAGGCCTATCAAAGTCCAATTTCTACAGGCCCATTAGAGCTAATCGCTTATCCAAATCCATCTACAGAACGGCTCTTTATTGAGACTATCTCAATGGCTCAGGGGCTGTGGCGAATAGAAATTATTGACGTAGTAGGGAAAAAAGTATACAGCGAATCGGTATTCATTAGCAACATCTTTCAGCATGAATTAGATGTAAGTGCATATTCCAGTGGCATTTACTTTTTGACATTAGACAACAATGTGGAAAGATCAATTGTAAAGATCGTAATTCAGTAAATGTGATAAAAAGAATAGTATCTATCCTGACCTTGCTGAGTATTGCGCTTTACATTAGTGCGCAGACTAAAGTTTTTATCCCCGATACCAACTTTCGAAATTTTTTAAATGACGACTATCCCAGTTTAATGGATAGTACGGGCGATAGCCTGATAACTGCGCAAGCGGCACTTTTTGGTGGGAATTTGGTTTGCTATGCCAAAGGTATTCAGGACCTGACCGGAATTGAATACTTCAAAAACATCCAAGGTCTTATTTGTAGTAACAATATGCTAACAACATTGCCTCCTTTAGATAGCTTGGCTTCATTGAAATATCTTTATTGCAATTCTAATCCTATAACATCCTTACCTGATCTTTCAGGTAATGTTTCGCTATTGTATCTTCAATGTTATTACACACTTTTAACCTCTCTGCCTGATTTATCGGCGAATACCTCTTTGATTAGACTGGACTGTTTTAGTGCTCAATTAACCAGCCTTCCAGACTTATCTGCTAACGTGGCGTTGATGGAGCTCAGTTGTGGACTAAATCAATTAACAGCTCTACCGGATTTGACAAGCAATGTCGCTTTACGAAAGCTCTACTGTCAATACAATCAAATACTTCTTTTGCCAGATTTGTCTACCAATGTTGCATTAGAAATTCTCGATTGCCGCAATAACCAGATACCATTTTTGCCTTCTCTGGCTGCTAATACTGCTCTGGAAGTTCTGCACTGTGACTATAACCAATTAACTGCATTGCCTGGCCTGGGAACCAACATTGCACTGAGGGATTTTAGGTGTGACAATAACCAGTTAATAGCCCTACCCAATTTATCGAGTAACACTGCCTTGGAGTGGATCGATTGCAGCTACAATCAGTTGACCGTCTTGCCGGATTTATCTAATAACCTGGCACTGGAATGGATCGAATGTCATCATAATCAGCTAACGGTATTGCCTGATTTTTATAATGATACAGTTTTGATATCCATACGCTGTTATGACAATAAACTAACCTCCATACCTGATCTCTCGACCAACACAGCATTGCAGTATTTTGATTGTCGAAACAACAAGCTTGATTTTTCGGATGCTAAAAACTTAAGAGTCACTGATTCGATTTGTTACTCAAATGTTTATTCCACACTTATTGCACCTCAAAATCCATTTGGTCAAGCAGAAACCCACAATTTATTACCTGGAGACACGCTCACACTTAGCATTGCCAGCCAGGATTCAGCTCTTTACTATCAATGGTTTCGGGGCACCAATATCGTTGGAGAGGGCCCGTCAGACTCAGTATTAGTCATTCCCAATGTTACATCAGCAGACGCTGGAATCTATACTTGTAGAACTTACGGTGATGCGCTGCAAAGTCCGCCAATGCATTCATCTCCGGGTTTGAACGGATTTGTTTCAGAGCCCTTCACGGTAACCCTGCCAGTTGGTATCCAAGAAAATACTGATCCCAACTCGTTGGTAGTCTATCCAAATCCTTCTAATGGTCAATTTACTGTTGAAGTCAACAGTACGCCCCACGAGCAGATAGAATTTAGAATCGTAAATATTCTTGGGCAGACAGTATTTCTGGAAATGAAGGAGCCCTTATCAGGTACATTTCGCAGTGAACTCAACATTGAGGGGTATGGGAAAGGGATATATCTTTTACAGGTTACTGATAGTAAAGGAGCACAAAGCAAAAAAATAGTTGTGAATTAATAGTTGTTCAAAACACAAATTGGAGCTGTTAATGAAACCCAAATGACTTGAATAATAGCAGCTGTTTTATCATTAGCGCATAGTTTGAGTAGAACGAAAAATGAAAGAGGCTAAAAAACGTACGCTATTCCTATTCGCTGTGTTGTGGCTTTTTGACGCATATGGGCAATCAGACACAATTCTTGTCTATGATGTTCAGAGCATGACCCTCGATACTATATTGCCCGTTTCGATTGATACTTCAATAGTATTTGACAACACTTCTTCTTCAATTGGCTCTTTGGGAAGCCAGGCTTTTTTGAGCTTAACGGCCCCGACCACTAACCTATTTAGCGGTTCCAATTTCAGCGACATCGTAAGAGCGGAGCTATTTTATACCGTTACTGACTATCCTCTTCGAACGGCAATTAAACTATTCGGGTGGATAAATGACACACTATACCAGGGCTGTTCAGCAATAATGATAGGAGAGAATCTTGTATTAACTGCTGCACACTGCATTAGATTTAACCAAAACTGGGTATTTGACAGTATCATGGTGGCTCCCGCCTATGACAATGGATCATACCAATCTGTGATTCCGACAAGTTTGGTGGATAAGTACTATATCTTCGAGTCTTGGTATGATGGTTGGTCTGACGACATTGCGATTTTACAGCTAAGGCAACCTATAGGTCAGCAAATCGGTTGGATAGGGCTAGCTTTCAGCTCCGACACAAGTTACTTTTCGGGTAAGGTATTCCATAAATTGAGTTACCCGGGCGTTACAAGCCCTTGGGACAGTACAAAGGTTTACAATGGCGATACTTTATACTACAATTATGGCTATATAGATAATATTTCGGCAAATGCTTTGGGGGTAAACAGCCCTGAGGCATTGGGAATTCCTGGACAGAGCGGCAGCTCTTTATTTTACACTGACAATTCTGAGTATTATTCATTTGGGGTGTTTTCTTTAAGCGCGAATTACAGGCATCCTCAAATTACGAGAAACATTTTTTATCAACTTAAAAACATAATTGATAACTATGCTGTTTCAGTTCGAGGTACACACCCGAGTATCGATTTTTTCAAAATCTACCCAAACCCTTCATCAGGGCGGTTTACTTTGGAAATTCAAGTTGAAGAGCCCCAAGAGGTTGTGTTGCGAATTTTGAGTATCTTAGGACAAGAAATTTTGATTGAAAAACGAAAGCCAAAGTTTGGCCTTTATCGTGTGGAGGTTGACATTAGCACGCATTCAAAAGGTTTATACCTCTTACAAATCACTACCAAGCAGGGAGTTTTGGCGAAAAGAATTGTTATAGAATAGAAAACTTTGATCATGAGAAGGAAAATAGTACTCGCGCTTTTGTCCTTTACTATCACTCTATCCTTGTCATTAACTCAAGCACAAATACCTGTAATGGTCAAGGATATTAATCCTGGCTCCGCATCTTCTGAGATCTGGTACAGTCCGGTTCCAGCATGGCAAGGAATCTTCTTCTTTTGCGCCGATGATGGGGTAACAGGAAGGGAGCTGTGGAAAAGTGACGGGACCAACAGCGGCACTGAAATGGTGAAGGACATCCATCCAACCGCGGGTTCAAGTTGTGTCAATTTTCAGTATGTGGACAGTATTATGTATTTCACTGCGACCAATGGACTGTATCTAGATACTATCTATTGGGGACAAACGGATTCGATACTTTATATAAACGAGAGAAGAACGCTTTGGGTAACGGATGGAACTGACAATGGAACCATTATGATCAAGGATGTGATACCTGCGAGCAACATGGTGTCACTGGGTGGTGGAACTTTCTTCCTTGCTGCAGATGGCCTCTGGAAGACGAATGGAACAGAAAATGGAACGGCCTTAGTAAAGGGCTTTACAATGTCTCAATCTTCAGAAATTATAGTCTATAAAAATTTTCTCTTTTTTGCTGGAAGCGTCGCAGGATACAATTTTGAATTATGGACCAGCAATGGTACAGGAGCAGGAACGGAATTGTTCAAGACGATCAATATTTTCAACAATAGCTATGGTTCATCCCCACAGGACTTCATTATTGCAGGAGACCTATTATATTTTACAGCGGATAACATGGTGTACGATAATACGCCGCTACCAAACAGGGAGGTGTGGGTCACTGACGGAACAGCGGCAGGTACCAGAATAGTAAAGGATATTTTCCCAGATGTAGGAACCTCTTCACCTACCTTATATGCTGTACTGGATGACATACTCTACTTCACGGCCCATGACAGTATATATTACCCAGGTTGGAACTATAATAGGGAATTATGGAAAACGGATGGAACGGAAGACGGAACGATAATCGTAAAAGACATTAACTATCATAAACCAGAGCCATTGCCTTGGGGCACAGGTGGTAATGCTAATGCCAAGGAAGTTATCATAATGAATGGTGATATATACCTGGTGGCCAATGATGGTGCAGCAGCAGGATATTTATGGAAGAGTGATGGAACTACAACGGGAACGGTAAAAATTATTAGCTCGGATACCCTTGTCTCTTCAACGCCAAGCAAATTAATTTCAGCAGGATATAAATTTTATTTCAAAGCTGGAACGGGGAGCTACGGCATTGAGCTGTGGGAAAGTGACGGAACAGGTGCCGGAACAAAAATGGTTGCGGATATTTATCCTGGAAGCAACGGTGGTGATCCTCAAAACATGGCACATATAAATGGGTATCTCTACTTTACAATAGACAATGGAACAGAAGGCCAGGAATTGTGGCGAATTGAGAGTCCAACAGGGATTGATGAACAAGCTATAAAAGAGGAATCGCTTTTTTCAATCTATCCCAATCCTAACAGTGGGCGATTCACGATCTCCTTTTCTAGCGGAACTTCTGCGTCAGGCAGCATAACCGTCACAAGTATATTTGGGCAGGTCGTCTATAATGAGCGTTTCTCGCGAATTGTACCAGGATCAAAAAGGCACTTCAATGTGAATGAGCTGTTGGCGGGCGTTTATTTTGTTAGCCTTGAAACGGAAGAAGGCTCGTATGTTAGAAAAATAATTATTCTGTGATGTGTTTGCATCGCGCATATGTTTTGGCGGCATTTTTTCTTCTGTCTTCTGCTGCTCTTAAATCTCAAACTTCTGTTTGGGTAAAATCCCAGGGAGGTGCGTCTGTTGAAAAAGGGGGAGGTATTGCATTGGATGCTGCCGGGAACATCTATATCGCCGGTTCCTTTTCGGGAACGGCAGATTTTGATCCGGGGTCAGGAACGTTCAACATTACTTCAAATGGGGGAACCGATATCTTCATTCAAAAGCTGGACAACGCAGGGAACCTGATATGGGTAAAAACAATGGGTGGGTCTAGAGACGACCATGCCAATTCAATAGGCGTGGACCTTAACGGAAATGTATTTGCTACGGGATTTTTTAGGGATACGGTAGATTTTAACCCGGGTACCGGCACGGACAATCTCATTACAGATGGATTTCCACCAACGCAGGGATATCAGGATATCTTTACATTGAAACTTAATTCATCAGGAGAATTTCTTTGGGCCTATGGAATGGGGACGCCATATTCGGATGAAGTGGGCAGATCTCTTAAAGTTGATACAAGTGGAAATGTATATACCCTAGGCTTGTTTTATGGTACGATGGATGTTGATCCGGGGCCAGGAGTAGTTGAGCTGACCTTGCCAATTTTTAAAACGGCAATGTTCATTCAGAAACTAGACAACGATGGTGTCTTCATTTGGGCTACCTGGATCTACGGAGCAGGTTATTCTATTGCGGTAGATGAAGGTCAGAACGTTTACAGCACCGGATACTTTTCTGATACAACAGACTTTGACCCGGGTCCTGACACATTCTATCTGGAAACGCTCGGTTGGCCAGGTAGCGATGTTTTTACCCAAAAGCTAAACGCAGCTGGAGATTTTGTTTGGGCAAAGTCCATTTCTGGTGTAGATTCTTATCAATATGGGTATGCCATAACCGTGGATCCTGATGGGAATGTGCTAACGACTGGAGTATTTGAGGACACGGCAGATTTTGATCCTGGCCCGGGGGTTTTCAACTTAATATCTGGAGGGTTTGGAGACGTATTTATTCAAAAGCTAGACAGTGCTGGAAGTTTCGTTTGGGCCAAGGCAATGGGAGGATCTGAACATGCGAGAGGAGTGGCTATTGATTCTGATGCTGACGGGAACGTTTATACCATTGGAGAACTCTGGGTTTCTGGGGATTTTGATCCAGGTACAGGGAGTTTTTTGTTGACTTCTGAAGGTGGCTCAGATGTGTTTATACAGAAACTTGATGCGGCAGGTAATTTCCTTTGGGCTCAGGCGATGGGAGGCAATTCTGATGACCTTGCCAACTCAATTGCAGTAAATGGCGCCGGGGAGTCATACACCATAGGACAATATCAGGAAGCGGCATATTTTTATCTTGGCTCGGGCCCCCTCAGTCTGGTTTCGGAAGGACAGCATGATATTTTTATTCAAAAGCTAGGTGCTGTACTTGGTATTTCGGACCATGAAGAAGGACTTAGATTCAAAATATTTCCAAATCCTGCTACCAACCAGATCAGCATTGAAATCCCCTCCACGTTATCTGAATCCCTGTCCTTAAAAATTATAAATCTTTTGGGAGAAGAGGTCTATCATCTGAAATTGCCTGAGAGCCATGGATTGTCTCGACATCAGGTGGACCTTAGCAATTACAGTAAGGGCCTCTATTTCCTAACGATTTCTACAGAAAAAGGGCTCATCTCAAAGAAAGTCCTCATACAATAGAAAGGCAAAGAAACTTACCAGAGTATCTTTACTTGTTCCTTCCCAAAAGATACACGCAGGGAATCACAAAAAGGTTGAGAACGGTTGCCGTTAGCAGGCCTCCCAGAATCACAACGGCCATAGGACTTTGAATTTCGTTACCGGATTCACCACCCTTCAAAGCCAGCGGAATTAAGGCCAGTGCTGTGGTCAAGGCAGTCATTAAAATTGGGTTCAGGCGATCTATAGATCCCTCAATTATCGTTGATAAGCCACTTACGCCTTCGATTTCCAACGCTTTATATCTTGAAATAAGCAGAATACCATTTCTTGTGGCGATTCCAAACAAGCTGATAAACCCGATGGTCGAGGCAATGGAAATAACCCCTGAGGTGAAGTAAACAATAAGTACACCGCCGATAAGCGCCAAAGGCAAATTGAGCAAGACGATCCCAGCCAGCCTGGCGTCTTTGAGTTCATAGTACAACAATACGAAGATCAGCAGTACCGCCACTAGTGAAGCCCACATCAGCAGCGTTGAGGCTCGCTCCTCGCTTTCAAATTGGCCACCATACTCTATGCGGTAGCCTTCAGGAAGAGAAACGTTAGCGCCAATTACTTCTTGTATTTCTTCCACAACGCCTCTCAAATCTCTTTCGCTTACATTGGCGGATATAACCACTTTACGCTGCACGTTTTCTCTGTTAATTGTATTTGGGCTGCTGCTAGATTGAATCAGCGCCACTTGTTCCAGCGGGATCTTGCTTCCATTGGGCAGATCAATTAATGCTGCATTCATCTTATCTATACTTCCCCTGTTTTCTTCATTAAATCGAACCACCATGTCAAAACTTCGCTGCCCTTCATATACTTGCGAAACCTCTTCGCCAGCGAATGCCGCATCTACAAATTCAGTGAAATCAGCTACTGTTAACCCGTACCTAGCGAGCATTTCTCGCTTGGGCGTAATTTTTATCTGTGGAACTTCTATTTGTTGTTCAACCGCAACATCAACCAATCCTCTGATGCCTTCAATATTTCGTTTGATGTTATTACCCAGGCTAAACATCTTGGCTAGGTCGGGTCCGAAAAGCTTAATGGCAATATTGGCGCGCGTGCCAGAAAGCATGTGGTCAATGCGGTGCGCGATCGGCTGGCCAATGGTAATGTTTACCCCTGGTACAATGCTTAACTTTTCTCGCACTTCTGCAAGAAACTCCTCTTTAGATCTTTCATTTAATGCGAACGGTACATCAATTTCAGAAGCGTGAACACCTTGAGCATGCTCATCCCGTTCTGCACGCCCTGTTCTTCGGGTAACAACCGATATTTCTTCAAATGACAGCAGTATTTTTTCCGTTAATTTCCCAACTTTATTGCTTTCTTCCAGTGACATCCCCGGTGGGCCAACCTCGCTTATTACCAAGGACCCTTCATTAAATTCTGGCAAGAAACTTCTACCCAAGTCAAAAAACAAAACCATGCTTATTGCAAACCCGAGCACGGAAACTCCAATAGTTGATTTAGGATATCGAATAATTTTTTCGAGCATGATCCGATACCTGCCTTGAAGCAGCCGCTCGGTAAATGTGCCCTTGGCTTGTTTGAGTAACAGCTTCTCAGATGAAAGTAGATAGCTGCATAGAACTGGCGTTACAGTTACCGCGACAAATAATGAAGTCAATATAGAAGTAATGAATGCAATACCCAGCGGCTGTAGCAGGCGCCCCTCCATTCCGCTTAAAAAGAATAACGGAATAAACGATACAATAATGATTAGCGTGGCGATGATTATTGAGCTTCTCACCTCCTTAGACCCCTCAAACACTACAAGCAGAACGGATCTTTGCTTGTCTTTTTCCAGCGTGGCGTTTTGACGCAATCGTTTAAATACATTCTCCACATCTATAATTGCATCATCCACAAGGGCGCCTATAGCGATCGCCATTCCACCCAGGCTCATGGTGTTTATACTGTAACCCAATAAATCAAGTACGATAATTGAAACAAGCAGTGAAAGAGGTATTGCCAGCAATGAAATAATTGTGGTACGCCAGTTCATCAGAAAAAGAAACAGCACTACAACAACAAAAAAGGCACCTTCTAGCAAAGTGGTTTTTAGATTGTCAATAGAGGTTTGGATAAAGTCAGATTGCCTGAATATGCGGCTGTTAACCTCAATCCCTTCAGGTAAACTTGTTTTAAGCTCGGTAATAGCATTGTCAATTTCTTCCGTAAGCTGCAGGGTATTGGTTCCCGGCTGCTTGGTGAGGGTCATTATCACCGCGGGAGAGGTATTCATGGAGCCGTCTCCAATTTTGTCTGATGCGCCAATTCTCACCTCCGCTACGTCTCCTATTCTCACAGGTTTCCCATCTACCATCTTAACAAATGAATTGGCAATATCTTCTAGCTTGTATACTCTGCCTTCTCCCTTTATTACATATTGATTACCATATTCTGTGTAGAATCCTCCCGTGGCATTTTCATTGGAAGCTTCGGTCGCATTGAGCAGTTGATTGAGGCTCACCCCGTAATATTCCATCTTTTTGGGAGAAGCGAGAATTTGATATTGCTTGAATTCGCCGCCAATCACAATTACGTTTGCAACACCCTGTATCGCTTTCATTCTTGGTAGAATCTCCCAATCGGCAATCGTTCGCAATTCCATCGGACCAATACTGTCAGATGTAATGGCCAGTAACATTATTTCTCCCATGATGGAGGATATTGGGGCCAATGCTGGTTCGCCTACACCCTTTGGAAGTTTTTGCAGGACGGCGGGGAGCTTTTCACTTACAATCTGTCGAGCCCTAAAAATATCCGTGCCCCATTCAAATTCTACCCAAACAATGGATATTCCCGCAGCCGATGAGGAGCGTATTCTTCTCACGTTAGGTGAGCCATTCAATCCTGTTTCCACTTGGAAAGTAACCAGCCGCTCTACCTCTTCGGCTTCCATACCGTGAGCCTCGGTGAGCACGGTTACCGTAGGCGCTGTCAGGTCGGGAAATACATCCACGTCCATTTTGTTTACAACTGCCGCACCGCCCGCCATTAATCCCACAGCCGCGAGCAGTACTAATAATCTATTCTTTAACGATATGTCAATTATCTTGTTTAACATAATTTCTTCTAATGCGCATGTCCATGAGCAGGAACATTCGACGACATGCTTGCCATTCTAACTTGGTATGCTCCCTTGGTTACTACCATTTCTCCTTCACTAACTCCAGAAAGAATTTCAATAAATTCACCATCACTTACTCCTACCCGGATGTCTCGTTTCACAAAGCTCTCTCCTTCCGTTTGCACAAAAACCGAGAAGTTGCCATAATCCTCTAATAAAGCCTCAATTGGAATTACCAGGGAAACACCTTTTGTTTGAGTCTTAATGAACACCTCTATAAAGGACCCGGGTAATATTTCCCCAAGATTGTCTATCTCGAATTGTACGGGAATAAACGGCTCGGTCGTGCTTACGCTCTTCCCGTAGGAAAGGAGCTTGCCGTTAAAATCAGCAATAGAGTAACTTGCTTCTGTGTCTGCAGTTTTGAAGTTAGCCGAAATGACATGCTGTAATTTTGCATAATAGCTTTGAGGCACATCAGCCTGCAAAGTTAGCCTTTTGTTTTGGGCTACTACTGCCAGGGCATCTCCAATTTGCACATACTGCCCCTCCTTCACATATATGTTTTTCAAAAAGCCCTCAGAACTGGTTTTAATCTGCTTGCCCTGGCTTCCGTAATTGAAAGCAATGCTTTGGTAGGCGCTCTCCGCAAGTTTGAAGGCCAGCGTAGCTTCTTCAAAATCAGCTTTTGCTATAGCTTTTGCTTCATATAACTTGTCCTTGCGCTCAAGAACCGCTCTGGCTTTATCATATTCGGCCTTGGCCTGTTTAAATTCCGTTTCTATATTGTTATCAGCCATGCCGCCACCGCCTATTGTAAATAGTAGCGATCCCTTCTTTACCGCATTTCCTATAAAGGTGTTGTTCAAATTGAAAATTAAGATGCCATTTGCTGTAGCAGAAACGACTTTTTCATCTCCCCGTGAAGGCAGAATTTCTCCCCCGGCTTTAATGATTTCATATACAGTATCTTGCCGAACCGGTGCAATGGCCCAATCGATCTTCCATGCTTGTTCCTTTAGAAAGCTGATAATATTTCCATCTTCCTCACTTGGTGGATTTGCGTCCATAGCGGCATGAACGTCAGCGTACACCTCTATGTTCTTAAGGACTATTTTGTCGATATATTCTGCCGTTTCAATTTCAAACCAGAGTTCATAGATTCCTGCTTTCTTAGGCTCAATAACCGGCCTGAAAATCCCAGGTTGCGTCGGCTCGTTCACGGTATTTCGGATTCCATTATTGCTCTTTACTAAACTTACGGTCAGCTTGCCTTCAGTAAGCGCCCTAAAAGAGTTCATATCCGAAAAGTGTGCGGCGAAAGAGGTCAGCCGTCCAACAACCAAGGGTTTAAACTCTACAAAGAGTTCTGTCTTGTCTGTCCAAACAGTGTAGCTCAATGCAACTTCTTCTTCGTGTGCATGTCCGTGCCCTTTGTCATCGCTTCCGCAAGAGGAGAGCAGAAATAATAGTGCGCCTATAGAAATTATTAATTTATTCATGATTTATGTTCTTATTAATTAATGGTCATGGTTATGTCCATGTCCTTCTTCATGTGAATGTTTTTGCTTGCTAGTCGTACTGTCTTCGCCGACCACAAAATCCTCTTGTTCATGTTTTTCACGGTGATCATGGCTGTCTTCGCCATGTGCATGTTCGTCATCTGACGTAGCATGTGTGCCATCGACATTGTGTTCATGACCGTGCTCCTCATCAGAGCTATTACATGATGCTAGATAAAGCGTGCTTACAAATAGTATAACCGTTATTTTCTTCATTGTTTTTTGTTTTAGAGTTGGTGTTTATAGAGTTTTGCAAGGGTTAGGTGAAGTTCTTTTTCTAAATGAAAATATTGGTCAAGAGCGCGGTAGTAATAGTCTATTTCCAGCGCATACTCGATGAAAGAGATCTGTCCAAGCCCGAGAGATTTCTGTAACAATTCTTCGCTTGAAAGGCCCTGTAATACGTTTTCGTATTCGGCTATGCTCGCCTCCAAAGATCTGTACCTTTCATAAAGCTCTTTTATCTCGTACTTGTGATCGTTTTTATGCTCAATTAGCTCTGCCTGAGCATAAAGTGAATATGCCTTGCTTTGCTTTACACTATTCTTATTCTCCCATAAAGGAATGCTTATTCCGAAATGAAGCCCATTAAAAGTTTGGCCCAGAATTGATTGGTAATGATATCCAGCTTCCATTTTTGGCAGGGCCAACGCCTTCATTAGCCCGATTTGCAACTCACTTATAGCAATATCTTGCTCATGTATTTTGAGCAGGGGGTCATTTTCTTCAATTGAAATTTCCAGTGAGTCAACGGATGGTACGGCAGGCTTAACAGGGTAAATGGTTTCCCGAAACCCAATGCTCTCGCCGCCGTTCATTTCAGTTAGATGCAAGAGCAGCCCTTCACGCGTGCTTTCGTGCATTTTCAAAGTGACCGTACTGTTTAGGAGTACTAGTTTAGCTTTGTTTGCATCTATGGCACTTATCTCCTCATTAAATAGCTTGGTTTCAAGGTCCTTATTAACTCTTTTGGCATTGGCAACCCTGATCTTCAGTTGTACAATTATTTTGTTGAGATAGATCATATTGATGCAAGCTATCTTCGCTTGTATCATTATGGCTTGCCTTTTGACCGATGTTTCAAAACCTAGTCTGGATACCTGTCCGTTTGCAACTTTTTTTCTTTTAATATATGCTGTAGGGAAATCGAATGATTGGACTACCATTATATCCGTTTGATTACCCGCATTGGAAGGAGTTCCGAGCAAATAGTCATATTCTACAGTCGGATTATAAGGCGTAAGTCCTGTCCGGAATTCCAATTGCCTCGCTTCCGAAAGCTTAGAATATGAAGCAAGAGTTTTGTTTTTGGAAGCTATTGAGTTTAGCACACTATCCAGCGTCCCTTGCGCAAGCGTAAGGGTGACTGAAAACAGAAAGGCACTGACAAATATGATTTTATACATTGAATATACTGTTGCTTAATAAATAACATTGAGCTACGACAACCACCTATAATTAGAGGAGATTACGCAAAACAAACCAGCTTAATAAACTGGTCTAAGCAACAGTTGGGGGTCCCCTTAAGGGGGCAGAAGAAGAAAATGCCAATTCCCCGAGCAGGGGTGGCGGGTCAAATGAAAATGTAGGCACATCTATACTCGGTTTAACTACCTCGAGGAGCACATAAGTATAAGCGACCAGTAATATCTTTTGTCTGGAATCAGTTTTTGCAAAGTCTTGCGCGATATATTTCTCACAATGGTCTTCGCCTATATTCTGATGTGAAACATCATGTAGTATCGTTAGCAAAAGATCAACCCAGTCCTTATTGTCATTTGCTCCGTGATTATGGTGCTCATGACCATGTGTATGGCTTACAAGAACGCCGTTGTCACCTAATTCATCGAGATATTGGTGTGGAGCTAGATTATGCAGCAACCCCAATGAATATAATCCAACCAGAACTAAACTAAGTATTTTAAGTTTGTTTTTCACGATGCGCAAATATAGAACTTTATTTTAGTTGACATTGTTAGGGTATCGTTGTGATCTGATGACCCCGTAAATCCATCACATTTTTAAGGGGCGAAATGCAGATTAATTGTGACAAGCATTTGGATAACAAAACGTCAATTGATTGGTTTTATTGTTAATCCAGTTGAGAAATTTTGAAATAATGCAACAAACTAGTGAAAATGAAATTGCACCTGCTGTTGAAGCATCCAATGAAAATGATATTGACATGTCAGAACCTTCA
>NVRZ01000029.1 GCA_002401055.1 Bacteroidota bacterium | reverse complement strand
GCAGAAAACGCGACCGCCCTCATAAGCTGAGGGCGGAGGGTGCTCCAAATCCTGAATGCACTGAGCTAAACTCTTATATCCCATAGGTAGGGGTTTTAGGCAAAAATAGCATTAAAGAAATGCCGCTAAACATAAAACCCCCAGCTCTGATTCAAAGCTGAGGATTCTGTTTGAGATTGAGATGGAATTAATACCCTCCCCTTCGCCGCGAATTATTGCGCGATTTATGATTGTTATTTGATCTGGTATTTCGCTTTTTTCTTTTGTTGGCGGCCAGTATTTCGGTTGTGTCTGTAAGTACCGTTTTGGGGTCTAATTTCAGCTTTCCATCAGAAAGACTCAATAGATCGCCAATAATTTTATCATCATCTACGGTATCCTTATTCCACGTAACGTAAGATTTTTTTAAATGATTGGCTATGGTCATAATCAAAGCTTCTTTCTCTGGACCTTCAGGAAATTCAATTGCCTTTTCAATCATAATCTCATTTGTTCTACCGTAATGCTTGTATTTGATCTTTCTTCCGGGATAAGCAAGTTTTTTAGGCTTTACGCTTAGAGATTCCTGAGTAGGTTTTGGAAAAGGTGAATCCACATCCAGTTTAAAATCTGATATCACAAAAAGATGATCCCAAAGCTTATGCTTAAAATCAGCTACATCCCGCAAATGTGGATTTAGTTGACCCATTACATCAATAATTGCTTTCGCTTGTTTGTTTCTTACCTCTTTGTCCTTTTCGGCCAAAACAGTTTGAACCATTTTTTGGATGTGTCGTCCGTATTCAGGTATCGTTAGTTTTTCTCGTTGACTGTTGTATTCCATAATTTCAAATTTTCCACTTTTAAACAAAGTAGATCAATAAAGTATATTAATGTTAAGCTCTTCTAAAAAAGAAATTTCTACTGTTGAAGGGAGTTTGCTAGTGCTGCTTAAGCCAATAGCATCGTAATTGTTAAACAAAGATAGGACTTTTATACTGTATTGCCAATTTTACTCAGAACCACCGCTTAATATTTTCAGCTTGGCAAACTTCAAAAGCAGTTGCTTTTGTCCAGTTGATTGAAAGAACACAGTCGCTTTTTGATTCGAACGATCCCCCTCTATTTGCAGCACCTTACCAAATCCAAATCGCTGATGTTCAACCTCCATTCCTACCTGTAGGTTCTCTGTGTTGTCGGCTTCAAAAGTATTTGACGAAGCACTTACAGCTTTATTGAGCCGTACCAATTTCTTATCAAGTAGCTCCATTTTAGTTTTGATCGAGCTGACTTTCTTTGATTTCTTAGTAAATGCTGGCCCTTTCAGTTTTATTTGATTATCAAATATGTCCAATGGCATACTCATTTTCTTAGTCGCCGGGAAATCCAAGTATTTATCATCAACCTCGTCCAAGAATCGACTGGGCTCACAATGAATGAGATTGCCCCATCTATAACGTGTGGTTGCATAAGATAAATATGCTCTCTCCCTTGCCCTGGTAATGGCCACATAAAACAGCCTTCTCTCTTCTTCGAGGTCCTCTTTGGAATTTAACGACAGCTGCGAGGGGAACAAATTTTCTTCAAGACCAACAACAAAAACATATGGGAATTCCAGGCCCTTCGCAGCGTGTATGGTCATCAGTGATATTTTGTCATTGTCGTTGGGATCATCATCATCTGCATCTGTCAGCAATGCTATATCCTGAATATAATCTGTCAATGACGGGCCCTCAAAAAGATCATGCGCACCTGAATTGCTGCGCGACCAGGTCTCACAAAAATCCTTCAAGCCATTCAGCAACTCCTGAACATTTTCATACCGTACGATGTCTTCAGGTGCCTTACTATCATACAGCTCCTTCAATATCCCCGATGAGGTAGCAATTAGATTACCGAGATCATACGCGTTTTTATTCTCTCTTTCCGCCGAAAAGCTTTTTATCATCGAAACAAAATCAATTATTTTGCCAACTGACGCAGCCCCAATCCCTAAATCATAACCATTTAGATTTTCTATTATCTCCCATGGCGTCACATTGTTCTCATGTGCTGCCACAGCAATTTTTTCCATGCTTCTAAGACCTATTCCTCTCACCGGGTAATTGATTACCCTTTTCAAAGATTCCTCGTCCTTGTTGTTGAGTGCTAAGCGGAAATACGCCAACAAGTCCTTTATCTCTTTTCTCTGGTAAAAAGACAGTCCCCCATAGATTCTATAAGGCAGATTATTTTTCCTTAACGCTTCTTCTATCGCTCTTGATTGCGAATTGGTCCGGTACAGAATAGCAAAATCTAAGTTCTTTACTTGCTTGTTGGCCTTGCACTCAAAAATTGAGTGTGCTACCTGCGCACCTTCTTCATTATCTGTATATGATTTTAACACGGTTAATTTCTCGCCTTCTTCATTATCCGTCCAAACTTCCTTGTGCAATTGCTTTTTGTTGTTTGCAATTACGCTATTGGCAGCATTCACAATATTTTTGGTAGACCGATAATTCTGCTCGAGTTTAAAGGTTTTCAGATCTGAATAGTCTCTCTTAAAATTTAGAATGTTCTGAATATTGGCCCCCCTGAACGCGTATATACTCTGTGCATCATCACCAACTACGCAAATATTCTCATGCTTGGCGGCGAGCTTCTTTACAATAGAGTATTGC
This sequence comes from Bacteroidota bacterium, assembly GCA_002401055.1. Taxonomy (GTDB): domain Bacteria; phylum Bacteroidota; class Bacteroidia; order NORP154; family NORP154; genus NORP154. The sequence goes on along the minus strand of NVRZ01000029.1, from coordinate 21,279 downwards.
AGCACATTGGTATCCTGAAATTCATCGATAAGTACATATTTGAACTTTTGCTGATACTGGTGCAGTACATCTGGAAATTTTGTTAAAAGAAAGTTCATTTTATAAAGCAGGTCGTCAAAGTCCATTGCACCTGCTTTGAAACACCTGTCAACATAAGTTTTGTATATCTCACCCAACTCAGATCGAGAGCCCAACTGATCTTCCCTTAATAGCTCACCATCGTTGAGGTAGCCTTCGGGCGAAATCAGATTGTTCTTGGCCAGAGAAATTCTGTTGAGAACCAAAGACGGTTTGTAAACCTTGTCGTCAAGCCCCCTTTCCCTGATAATGGCTTTAATCTGACTTTTAGAATCAATTGTATCATAGATTGTAAAGTTGGTAGGGTAACCAATTCTTTCAGACTCGATCCGTAATATTCTAGCAAAAATGGAATGGAACGTCCCAATCCAAGTGTTTCTGGCCTCGAGACCTGGCACCAATTGTTCAATACGAAGCTTCATTTCTTTAGCCGCCTTGTTGGTAAAGGTTAAGGCCAATATATTGAACGGGCTCACTCCTTTATTTATCAAATACGCCACGCGATACATCAAAACACGCGTTTTGCCAGAGCCCGCGCCAGCAATGATCATCACGGGGCCTTCAGAGCATACTACGGATTCTCTCTGTACTGAATTTAATGCCTTTAGGAAATCGCTCAAGGTGTATTATTTGGATTTTAGACCCTCAAAATTACAACTTTTGATCAGCTATTTTTGGCAATTAATCTGCCAACATCGAAACTTTTGAACCATATTTATATCATATCTTTGAATAATACCATCAAATATCCATGTTGCAGAAAATAAAACTTGTATTGAGGAATGTTGGAGTAATCGCGTTTGTGTTGGTTTCAAATTTTAGCAACACACTTGGCCAGTCATTCTTAGAAGTTAGCCTACAGTCTGGCGTTAATATGGTACATGTTCACCCCATGCTAATGGGAGGAGGTGTTGCTTTCTTTGATTACGACATGGACGGATTTCAGGACTTGTACATAACTGGAGGTACTTCTTCTGACAAGCTTTACCGCAACAATGGAAACGGCACTTTTACTGATGTCACCACAATCGCAGGAATATTGGGAACAGATTCCATTTTAACGATTGGCGTTGCCACGGGCGACATAGACAATGATGGCTATCGCGAGATTTTTGTTACAACCTGGCAGGGATATACGAACGTATTATTCAAAAACAATGGGGATGGCACGTTCACCGACATCTCTGCAAGTGCTAATGTCGCGGATTCATCAAACAGTATTTCTGTGACATTCGGCGACGTAAACAAAGATGGATTACTAGATATTTACGTGGCAAATTACGTGGACCTTGTCAATTCTGTTCCACAAAATGGCTTTGATTATACTTGTTTTGCCAACTTTCTGTACATAAACAATGGCAATCAGACCTTTATCGAATCAGGCTTGGCTTACGGGGTGGCTGATACGGGCTGCGCATTGGCCACTGCATTTACCAACTTTGATAACGAAAGCGATATGGATATATACATCGCCAACGATTTTGGCGCTTGGGTAAGACCCAACACGATACTTGAAAACAATTTCCCTTCCAGTAATTTTACAGATATCGCTTTTTCGGCTTCCGTGAATGATTCCATGTACGGAATGGGAATAGCTATAGGAGATTATGATGAGGATGGGGATTTAGATTATTACATTACGAATCTGGGGAAGAATGTAATGAGAAACAACCAGGGAAACAGCACGTTTCTGGATAAGACGGATACCAGCGAGACAGCCAACACCTATACCGATAGCACTTCTTTAGCCGTGGGGTGGGGCACTGCATTCTTTGATTACGATAACGACACGTATTTAGATTTAATTGTAGCCAATGGTTACATCACTGCCGATTCCTTTACCTACAACACGCCATTCAACCCTAACGTGCTTTTCAAAAATGATGGCGATGCTACGTTTACAGATGTGTCAGATTTAGAGGGCTTTAACGACACAACTTACGCCAGAGGTCTGGCACTGGGTGATATTAATATGGACGGTCGCCTGGACGTAGCGGTGAGCGTAGTTACCGCCGACACTTCGTCATCCAGTCACTTCCTGCTATACAAAAACGCTAATGCTGACTCCAACAACTGGCTTTCGGTTAGCCTACAAGGCGTGGTAAATAATCGGGATGGATTTGGGTCACGCATCAGGCTGTTTGCCGGGGGGAGAAGTTGGATAAGAGAGGTGGATGGAGGATCTAGCCATGCTTCACATAGCATGAGTAACGCTTACTTTGGTTTGGGTTCGCTCACAATTGTGGATAGTGTTATCGTTACCTGGCTGAATGGCAACCAGGAGACCTTTGCCAATATCTACCCCAATCAACACCTTCAAATAATAGAAGACTCAACTATTTATGGAATCGTTTATATGCATGAAGACATTTGCGGTGGAGATAGCATCTTTCTGGAAGATACATTTCAATTTGTCGGCGGTATTTATAGAGACACGCTGCCTGCCTATTCGGGTAATGACAGCATTGTTGTCACAATATTAGGCCTGATATCAGCTGATAGTGTAGTAATTGATACGACATTTTGTGAGTTGGATAGCTTTTGGGGTAATACCTATACCTCTGATACGACATTGGTATCATATCTAACAGGATTTAAAGGCTGTGATAGCACCGTGACCACAAACATTACCGTAAACCCATTTATTTTCTTTACTACGCCGGCCGTTTCACTGTGCCAGGGAGAATTATTTAACAGCACTGCGTATTCTGCTGATACAACATTGATTGACACCGTACAAAATCAATTCCTCTGCGATAGCATTATATCAACAAGTATTATTGTTTTAGTCAAATCATTCGTGTCCGATACTGTAAGCTTATGTCAAGGGGAGTTATACAATGGAACTGCGTACTCTGCTGATACGACACTGATTGACACCTTGCAGAATCAAGTCTCCTGTGATAGCATTACTTCAACAAGTATTATCGTTTTAGTCAAATCATTCGTGTCCGATACTGTTAGCATATGTCAAGGAGACATTTTCGGAGGATTTCAATTCTTTTCTGATACAACAGTCACTGACTCACTAACCGGTATTAATGGATGTGACAGCATTATTGTAACGAATGTTAATGTAGACTCTCCTATTCTCAGTTCGTCAACAGTTATATTATGCCAAGGGGACTTACACAATGGAACCGCGTATTCTGATGATACTACGCTGATTGACACTGTACAAAATCAATTCTCTTGCGACAGTATTCGGTCAACCAACCTTGTTATTGTAACCATTTCATCCAGCTCTTCTAATGCCACCATATGTAAGGGCGAGGTCTTTGATGGAACAATTTATTTTGCTGATACTGCTCTTATTGACACACTAACTGGCTCAAATGGGTGCGACAGTATTGTAACGACTATACTGAAGGTTGACTCTACATTTTCGATTATTGTCGACACGATAATTGAATCTGGCCAATCTTATTTCGGAGTCGTTTATACCAGCGATACTGTCCTTCTGGAGACCTTCTTAAGTATAGATGGATGTGACAGCCTGGTTCAGTCTAACCTTAGTATTGTTACCGGTCTCCCACCAGACAATCAATTCTTCTTCTATGATAATTTTAGTGTATTCCCCAACCCCACATCTGGGAGTATCTCAATTTCGTTTAGTCTAGAACGCGCCTCTGCAGTGTCAATCATTGTATCGAATATGTTAGGCGAGGTAATATCTATATTGATTTCAGGCACTTATCACACTGGTAATCACTATATACACTGGAGCGGAAAAACAGATGCTGGTGCCTCAGTAGCAGCCGGAGTATATTCCATCAGATATTATGTCAATGGAACAAGAAGAGGTGAGCAATTGTTGGTAATGTCTAACTCTGGCCAATAGCTTGTGTTCCATCTGATAATAGGTATTTACAGGGTATTTTCTATATTTGTTATAGTACCCTTTGGTGAATCAGGCTTTTAGCTAATTTAAGTACTTATGACTGTCAATGTTGATAATATATATGGAATCCACAACACAATGCTGGATAAGCAGATTCTGCTTGCATATAAGGGTGAGTTTAACAACAAGATTGTAAATTCTCTGCTTTCAAACGCAAAGGTTCAGATGCAAAATCTGAACATGGAATTACCTGTCAGAAAAAAGCTTTACAACATTATGGTTGAATGTTTGGAGAACATCAACCGATATGCAGGCGAAGGTAAGTTTGAGTCGAATGACCTTACTCCTCACTACCCACTATTTTTATTGGGCACCAGCGAAGAAGGTTTTTATGTTACCGTGGGTAACCTTATAAAAGACGATGATAAGGAAATACTAAAGGAGAAACTAGATGATATTAATCAATTGAGCCGCGACGAATTAAAGTCAAAATACCGGGACACTATTCTTTCTTCTGAGGTAACAGATGCCGGAGGTGCTGGATTGGGTATCATAGACATGGCAATAAAGTCAGATAACCCACTTGAATATAAATTCAATACGGTAAAGGACGAAATTTCATTCTTTATACTGGAGATAAAAGTTTAGAAAACGATGGAGGCTTTAATTATAGAAGCAACGGAATTTACACCGAACGTAATAATGGACCCGGGTTCAAACACATTTGAAATGTCAGGTGAATCGAGGCCAGAAAACGCGAGTAAGTTTTACGAGATAATATTGAACTGGATGGATAATTATTACGCTCTTCGGTATTGGAGAGATAGCAAGTTTAATGAAAAATCAAATTCTACAATTTTCGAATTTAGGTTTGAATATTTTAATAGCACTTCGGCCAAGTTTATTTTGGATATCCTGAAAAAAATTGAATCTTTTCGAAAAGATGACATGAATGTTACGGTTAAATGGTATTATGAAGAACCGGATATCGACATGAAAGAATCAGGTGAAGAGTTCGCGAGTATGACGGGAATTCCTTTTGAGTACATCGTAATTTAATTCCAGCTATTTTAGATTAAGGCTTTTACCGAAATCAATAAATGATCAGGCATCTATATTCACTGAGCAGCATTAACCTGTACACCGTTTTGGGAAGAACCCAATCCTATCTTAAGTTGCTGATTTTTGTATCATTTGTTACTGTACTTAACTGCTACCCGGCGCTATCCCAATCAGGCTCAAGAAACATTTCCTTTGAGAAGGCAAATTTCGAAAGCGACAAAGAGGGATTCAAAGAAGCTTTGAAAGAATTGCAAAGAGGTGAAGCTAGCTACAAGAATTCTGTGTATTCCGAAGCCCTTGCCCATTTTGAACTGGCACAGAAATTCAATCCTAATAATGCTGAGCTAAATATGAAAATTGGACATTGCTACTTGTACTCTTCTCATAAGCCACAAGCTCTAGGCTATCTTGAAAAGGCGACTGCCTTGGATGCACCGCTCAATAACTTTATACACTTCTTGCTAGGACATGGCTACCAGTTAAATATGAAATGGGATGAGGCCATCAAGTCTTATGGCGTTTATGTTAGCAATGCTTCAGACGAAAACAAAGGGCAAATTGAGATTGCAAACAAGAAGATTGAAGAATGTAAATATGGTAAGGAACTAGTAGAATCTCCCGTTAAGGTGAAGATAACCAACCTAGGGAGTCAAATAAACTCAGAATTTGCAGACTACCATCCGCTAATCTCTGCTGATGAGGCAGTAATGTACTTCACAGCAAGGAGGGACAGCACCACAGGAGGTAATCGTGATCCAAATTTTGATGTCTATTATGAAGATATATATAAGTCAAAGAAAAAAGAAGATAGTACTTGGAGTACTGCACGAGGAATTGGTGAACCCATAAACACAGAATTCCACGACGCTACCGTTGGTCTTGCCCCTGATGGTCAAAAACTGTTCGTATACAAAGATGACGAGGGTGACGGAAATATATATGAATGTATATTGAATGGAGATGTTTGGTCCGAGCCAATAAAGCTGAATAAAAACATCAATTCTGAATATACGGAACCAACGGCTTGCTTTTCTTATGATGGAAGAACCATTTATTTCATAAGTGATAGACCTGGGGGGTTTGGTGAAAATGATATCTACATTTCTAAGCTAGGAAGCAATGGAGAGTGGGATGTCGCATCAAATTTGGGTGCTACCATCAACTCAGAATACAATGAAGAGGCTGTGTTCATGCATCCTGACGGCAAAACACTTTACTTCAGCTCACAAGGGCACAAGACGATGGGCGGATATGATCTATTTAAATCAATTTACAACAAGAAGTCGAGCACCTGGTCCAGTCCAGAGAACCTTGGTTATCCAATTAACACACCTGATGATGATGTGTTTTTTGTAATGGGCGCAAATGGTGAGCGCGGTTATTATTCATCCATCAAGGCTGATGGAATGGGTGAAAAAGATATTTATATGATAACCTTTTTGGAAACCGAATCAAGCCCAGAGTTGACTCTTGTAAAAGGTAAGATCATCGACAAGAATACCGGACTTCCAATTGAAGCTTATATTGAAGTGATAGACAATGACAAAAACGAGATAGTTGCCAACTCCAAATCAAATAAATTAACCGGTGAGTTTCTATTCTCCCTCCCATCTGGCAGAGATTATGGCGTTACAGTTACGGCTGATGGTTATTTCTTCCATTCGGAAAACATCGACATTCCAGAATCATCACCATTTTATGAGCTATTTAAGAACATCCATATGAACAGCATGGATGTAGGAAAATCGATGGTTCTTAATTTTATCTTCTTTGATTTTGACAAGGCTGCCTTGAAAAGTCAATCAATAATCGAGTTGGAACGAGTCGTGACTTTCATGGGGAAAAACAAGAGCCTGAAAATTGAAATTTCAGGGCACACTGATAACAAGGGGACTGTTGGGTACAATCAGAAATTATCTAATAATAGGGCAAAATCGGTGGTTACCTGGCTGATAAAGAATGGCATTGCAGCGGACAGAATGGTTTCTGAAGGTTATGGGTTCAGTCAACCAAAGGCCACCAATGACACTGAAGAAGGACGAGCTAAAAATAGAAGAACTGAATTCAAAATATTAGAATTTAACAAGTCAAGACAAACTGTTGTTAATGCTGCACCTACTTCAAATATGGAAACGAGTAATACGAATACTCCAACTGAAAACAGTAGTCCAAAAGAAATGGAACTGATAATTGAAGAATCTGGCAGTCTTCAAATTGATAATGCCACATCTAAAACCGAGGAGGTAATCGCGGAAATGGAAAGTTTTGACAGCGAAGAACCTAGCAAAGTGGAGGAAGTAGAGGAAGTACTTCCCTCATCGACAGAACCGAAGCTCGTAAAAACTGAAGATAAGATGGAGGTAGTTGAAGAGGTTTTGGCTAACACGACTCGGGATAACTTATCTGAAGATCAATTTTCAACCTCAAAAATGAACTACTACGCAACGAATAAAATCCCGATAGATCCCGAATTACCTCCAGGTATTATCTATAAGGTTCAAATAGGTTCATATTCGAAGTTGCCTGGTGCCAAAGTGTTGAAAGGTCTTTACCCAGTAATGGCGAATAAACTACCAAGCAATATTTATCGCTGCAGTGTAGGCGTATTCAAAACCTACGATGCTGCCAAAAATGCTCAGGTTCAGGTTAGATCTGCCGGATTTTCCGATGCATTTCTCATCGCCTTTTATAATGGTAAGAAGATAAGCGTATCACAAGCCGTAAATATTAACTAGCTGTAAACCCCAGATATGTTTTATAACCGGATTAGAGACTTCGCATTACTGGTTATTATCCTTGTGTTCACATACGAAGCTTCAGTAGCGCAAGGTCAAATTCAAGGTCTCGAAACGAAGTTGGAGTCAGCGTTGGGTAATGAGAAGGCACAGGTTTTAAACCAACTGGCAAAGCTATATCTACGAAAGGATGCCATACAAAGCATTCAATACGCTGAAGAGGCCTTGAAGCTCTCTATTGAGAATAAATATTCTAACGGAGAGTCTAATGCACATATCAATCTTGGCAATGCACATGACCTCCTCAACGATCATAACAAGGCACTGAATTCTTTCAAAAAGGCGCTAGCTATTTTCTCGCAGACGAACAACCGTAATGCTCAAGCCTATACTTCTAATCAAATAGGGTTAGAATACAAGCATCTTAAGAAATATAGCAGCGCTGGTACTTTTTGCAAAAAGGCCTTGAAAATATATGAATCGCTTGGCGATAAGGATGGTGTGGCGCATGTGCAGTCAAACCTTGGCGATATATATCATAAAGAGGGTCGCTTTGATCAGGCTATTGCTATGTACAAAAAAACCTTATCTATTGATCGTGGCAAGGGGAATCACCAGGGCGTAGTTGCTACGCTTAGCAGAATAGGCTCTGCTTATTCTAATCTGGGGAACTATGGTAATGCCGAAAAGAACTTGGAAGAGGCAATGTCTATCGCAAAAAAGAATAATCTTTCTTCACAATATAATTCTGCTAAAAACAATTTGGCTATCGTAATGCGCAACAAGGAAGAGTACAGCGACTCCAAGACGCAATATGAAAAAGACCAGGAGGTAGAGTCGCAACAGTATCTGGAGGAGGTTAAAGAAAAATCTATTAAGATCCAGCAGCAGGCATCAAACTTTTTGGACCAAATTGCAGGACTTACGGAAGCTAAACAGTTGATTGAGTTAAAGGCGAGAATTCAACAGGATGATTACAACATACGACTTTTGGCAAAGGAACACGGAGCCGCACAACAGGAAAACAAAATACAACTACTCAACGCCGAAAACAATTTAAACCAAGCAGAGCTGGATAAAAAGATGGCTGAAGCCAAGAATATAGAAATCATTATATACGCCGGCGCGGGAGCGCTGCTCTTGGTAATTCTCTTGGTGATTCTCATATATAGCCGCTACAAAGCAAAACAAAGAGCGAATATTGATCTGGCAAAGCAAAACGACGAAATAACAAAGCAAAAGAACGAGATATTTAAACAGAAAAGTGAAATAGAGGAAAACCGTGATCAACTGGCGAAACAAAACCAGCAGATTTCAGATAGTATTGACTATGCGAAGAGAATACAGACTGCTGTATTGCCGTCATTTGACAAGGTTGCTAGCCTTCTGCCTGATTCAATGATTTTGTTCAAACCAAAAGCCAAAGTAAGCGGTGATTTTTATTGGGTTAAGGATTATGGTGATTCCATTTTATTCGCCGCGGTAGATTGTACTGGCCATGGAGTTCCAGGAGCCTTTATGTCAATAATTGGTAATAACATCCTGAATCAAATTGTTACGCAATATGAAAGCCTTACGCCAAGCGCAATCCTTAAACTGCTTAGCCAAGAAGTGATCCGGCGATTACAGACGAAAACCAAATCACAGACTGAAAACGATGGTGATAACCAAAATAACAAGGCAGAATGGGAGGTGAAGGATGGAATGGATATCGCACTCTGCTCATTCAATAAAACCACATTGGAGTTGACATATGCGGGAGCCCACAATCCACTTTATATGATCCGAGATGGCGAACTATCAGAATGGAAAGGGGAAAAGTTGTTCTTAGGCGGCACCAAACCCGACGACACGTTTACAGATCATAAAATACAGCTTCAAAAGGGTGATGTTGTCTACTTATTTTCTGACGGGTTTCCCGATCAAAGAGGCGGACCTGAAGACAAAAAGTTTTACTATGGGCCTTTTCAAGATTTATTGATGCAGATTCATCAAAAGCCCATGGAAGATCAACGAATTACATTGGATAAAACGATTACAGACTGGATTGGAACAGGGGAGCAAATAGATGACATGATCATTTTTGGGGTGCGAGTCTGATATAAAGGCCAACAACTCTTATCTTACAATAATCTCGACCCGCCTATTGGCCTCATTTTCTTGTTCAGTACAGCTAGAACATTGCTTATACTGATTTTCGGCACCTTTCCAATCTGCAACAAAAACCGAGGATTCAACGCCATTCTCGGCCAAAAAAGCGATAACCCTGTTCGCCCTTCTCTCCGTTATCCATAAGTTATAATGCTGTTCACCCGTATTGTCAGAATACCCAATAACTTCAATTTTGTTCGTTGACATAATAGAAGATAGGCGTTTGGATAGCTCCACAAGTTGTTGTTGCGCCTTCTCTCCTAAATAGGAAGAGTTATGTTCGAAATAGATTCTCTCTGTTGCTCCAGAAGCCAGTACTGGTGAGCTACTAGCGGCGATAGGTTTGCTTACAACTTCCTCTGCAATTTCTTCCAAAACAACCTCAGGAGTTTCTTCAGGCTCTTCCAATACTTCAGATGCTACATCTGGTTCAATGGGCAGTTCCGACTCTTGAGTTGCATCAGACTGCTCTGTATCAATATTTTCTACAACATCTGATGCCATCTCTTCTTCTTCAGCAAAAGGTAATTCCGTTGCAACTAATTCTTCAATGGCTGAATCCTCTACTCTCTCAACATCATCACTTGTAGTCTCCGCCAAAGTTTGCGCTTCTTGCTCATCATCCATTTGTACAGCAATTTCAGACTCTTCATTTTCAACAGAGGTTACTGGGGTGGTATCTTCTTCATCTTGGCTCGTTATAGTTGCAGTTTTTGTAACTGCTTGGGCGTCTGCATCATCACTTGGATCTTCTGCCTCAACTGTGCCCAGAGCTTCATAGATTTGGGTGTACTCAGCTTCGGTGTCATCAACTGATTCTTCAGATAGAATCTGATTCATAACATCAGCTACCGATTCGGAGGCACTAGCACTGGGTGCGGATTCTTGGGTTGTTTCTTCTTCAGTATTAACAGGGGCGGATGTTTGAACATAGAATATCTGAGATTCTGCAGATTGAGCCTCTTCTTGAGCACGAAGTGGTTCAGGCTGCGATGCTGTTTCCGCCTTAGCCTCTACTATTTTTGAGTAATAAATGTCATTCAACTCACTCCCTCGATTACTGGAAAAGAAAACGTCTCCAGAAGCATTTAAAGAAAAGAAGGCATCAAAACCCGCCGAATTAATGGGTTCTTTTAAGTTTGCGGGAGAAGTCCAATTTGTCCAAGTATCGTCCATCCTTTCTGAAACATATATATCTGCTGATCCAAGCCCATCTCTGCCGTCCGTTGAAAAGTATAAATTATCTGTTTCTTCATCCAAAAAAGGAGTAATCTCAAATGCCTCAGAATTAATAGTTGCCCCCAAGTTAATGGGCTCAGACCACTTCCCGTCATCACCTTTCACGCTAACATAGATATCCTCTTTGCCAAATGAATCAGCTCCCTCCATTGAGATCATAAGGATATCACCCGATGGATGCATGTAAAAGCCATATAGCCCACTTAATGACTCCAGCCCAGGAATGTCAAGGCTGGACGGCACAGACCAGATTCTATTTTCTAAGGTCGTTACCGAAACTCCCATTTTACCCTTCTTTTTATAGCTGTTCAAGAGGTAATAGGTCTTACCATCCTCACCGATTCCTACAATGGCATTGTCGAACTTATTGTTGAGTTTGTTAAGGTCATTCTTCGATTCTGTCCATGACCCTTCTTCACCTCCCTTTGCATACCAAATATCCTGCCCTGCAGTTTCACCACCAACATTTTCACCATATAAGATTCGTGAGAAATACAAGATGCTTCCGTCTGTAGAGACAAGGGGCATAGTTTCCTCAGCCGTTGAGTTTACACCATCCCCTAACTTCACCGGCTCCTCATACAGGAGCTGGGCATATGACGATGCACCAAAATGCCACATTAAGAAAACTATAAAGCTTAATTTGCTCACAGCAATTACGATAAGTTTACAAGAAGCTAATTGAAGATTTTTGAGCGGTCTTAAAGAGTTTTGCACCCAAAATTATTTCGTGACTACCAGAACTGTATTTCCTTATATCTGATAGCGTAATGTCATAAGAATACCCAATTTTTATCATCTTATTCAACTCATATCCCAGAAACACAACTACAGCATCCTTGTGGCGATAAGACAAGCCACCCCAAATCATTTCCCTGAAATTAACCTTCGTGGTAACATCAACTGATACCGGCGTAGGAGTCATGTATTTTAGAAGAACGCTAGGCGTAATACTAAGATCCCTACCTAGCTTAAATTTATAACCTCCTGTTATAAAGTGATGAACATTTATTTTTGCAGTGGCTGGTACATTTACCGCCCTTATCTGGTTTTGAAGCAACTGTGCCGTTGAGTAGCCCAAGTAGAAACTTTCCGAGTACATCCAAAGACCTCCCTGAACATCAAAAAAGGTCTTTGAGAAATCTTGTGAAGTGAGGTAGTTATACGTTTCATCATTTTGATCAGATACTCCAAGATCCGTCACGTTTAGCTTCCAATTCGAAAGTCCGGTAGAAAGACCGAGTGCTAATTTAATAGAGTGTGTAATCCTTAAATGAACAGCATAACTTAGGTAACCCGAAGTATTTGAAAATGCGCCGTACGTATCAGCAACAATATATCCTCCAAGACCGTGCGTGACGAATCTCTCTTTCTTTTTTGATTTTGTGTAGCCAGGCCTACTAAGTCGAAGGGAAGAGGAACTCTTTTCCCTATTCAAAGTGGCATTTACACTAAAATAGAACGTCTTAGGCGCTTCATTGAATCCCGTCCACTGATTTCTATAGCTCAAATCAATATTGAAATTATTATTAATACCCGCGGTTGCAGGATTCAACAATATAGGATTGTGTAAATATTGGCTGTACTGTGCAAGCTGCTGCGCCTCAGAATATAGAGTAGCCACTGTCAGCAACATTAATATGAAGTATCTAATAATTTCTTTTCTCATAGCCATTATCTTAATATGGTTACGGATCCGGTCAACGGCTTGTCGCCATTGTTTAGATCAATTAAGTAAAAATATGCTCCGAAAGGTAGCTTTTTACCCTGGTAAGTTCCATCCCATGGCGACTTAGCATATTCCTCTCCGCTCGAACTAAATAGCAGATTTCCCCAACGATTAAATATTGTTATATCCGCTTCTGGGAAGTATTCTATGTCCTCAATGATCCATCCGTCATTGGTTCCATCATCATTAGGCGTGAATGCAGTAGCCGTTACCAAAACCAGTGCATTGGCTATTGTTACTTGCTCCGTTACCTGACATCCATTCGAATCCGTCACGATAATCGTATAATCGCCCGCTATTAACCCTGTTGCCAAGCTTGTACTTTGGCCATCTGACCACACATAAGTAAATGGACTTGAACCTCCGACGATTGTGACACTTGCACTTCCGTCAAAATTTCCGTTTGTACCATCTGTTGTCGTTGCTTCAACTAAGAAGTTCGTCAACTGCACCACGGTCACACTACTTGTAGATATACACGTGTTCACATCCGTTACAATAACAGTAATTATTCCGCTCGGTAAATCAATTGCGGTTACAGTTGTTTGCATATTAGCGTCATCCCACTGATACACAAATGGACTAGTCCCGCCTGCAGGAACTGCAGTTGCGGTTCCACTTCCTGGGCCCTCACAAGTGGCGGTGCCTGTAGCCGCCACCGAGAATCCCGGGAACACATCGGTTATTTGAACGGTATCCTGACTACAGCCTTTTCCGTCTGTATAAGAATAAGTTATACCATGGGTTCCAATATTGGCAATTGCCGGAGTAAAGAGACTGTCAGTTATACCCGTTCCAAAGAATGTACCACCTGCGGGTGATCCGGTTAATACAGCCGAGGGAGCATCAACACAATAAACAGGATCTAGTCCGATGATCGCTAAACTTGGTAGCGCATTAATGTTAACCGTCTGTGTGCTGATGTCTGAACAGCCATCAACGCTGGTAAACATATATTCTATGGTATGGGTACCTGCACCTGCTGTGGCAGGATCAAAGATAACACCGCTTATACCCGGCCCACTAAACGTACCCCCCGGTGGACTTCCTGCTAACGCCACTGCTGCTGCATCAACACAATAGCCCGTGTCAAGGCCTGTAAATGAGGCTGTAGGAAGGGTGTTAACTTCTACCGTTTGCGTGGTGCTATCTGCACAGCCTCCACCGTCCACGTATAAATATTTTATAACATGTGTTCCTGCTCCAGCTAGGGTTGGGTCAAAATCAGATCCTGTAATTCCTGGTCCACTAAATACACCTCCCGAAGGTGTGCCAACCAATGCATCTATTGGATCTCCAATGCAATGCGGTGTGCTAAGCCCGGTAAAGGATGCTACCGGAAGTGGTGATTCTGTATCGGCTGGTATGGATCTGATACAATATACACTTGACATCACTATTACTCTATGCAATCCACCACACAGCGAGTCTGCCATGGAGTCTGTCTTACCAATAGCAACACCCATTGAATCTAGCCAATCATAAACATAAGGAGATACACTTCCCACGGGAGTAACTGTTGCACTTCCATCACATATCGTACAAGAACTCAACACCAAGTCGGTGATCAAAGCAGACATGGTTGAGGTATCTCCCACACTTGCCGTGGCCGTAGAAGTACATCCAGTGGCATCAGTTACCGTTACCGTATAGGTGCCTGCCAATAAGCCTGTTGCAACTGAGTCTGTTTGCGCTGGCGTAGTGTTCCAAACAAATTGATGGGTGCCTACTCCGCCTGAAGCCTCTGAACTCGCTGTCCCTATTGGTGCCAGTGTATCGCAATTCGCGTCGGTGGTGCCGGTGATCGTTGCTACCAGTGCAATAGGTTCTGCAATTACAACATTCGAATCGGTCGTAATACAGCCCTGAGCATCGGTAACATCTACTCTATAGGTGCCTGCGCACAATCCTGTTGCCATGGCAGTTGTTTGTGTGCCAACATCATCCCATAAATAGGTGAAGGGTGCTGTTCCCCCTGATGGACATGCTGTGGCTGATCCATCACAAGCACTGTTACAGGTTACATCCTGAAGGTTGCATATGGTGGGCACCAGGGCGACCGGCTGAGTTATGGTAAATGGGGCAGTTGTAACACAGCTGCTATCATCCTTAACTATCACATAGTAAGTACCAGCGCACAATCCTGAAATACTCGAGCTTGAGCCACCAACGGATGCACCCAGGCTATCAACCCAAGAATAGGTGTATGGTGCTATGCCTCCAATGCCTGTAGCTGTTGCTCCTCCTGTACAATCACCAAAGCATGTGGTAATCATAGTTGTACTGGTTATGCTGCTCATAAAGCCATTGGGCCCGGCAACCATAATGTCATTGCTGCTTGTACAACCACTAGCATCGGTTACGGTTATATAAAAAGTTGATGCACACAAACTGTCAGCTATAGGCCCTACATCTCCAGTAGACCAAGCATATGTGTAAGGAGAAACTCCTCCTGAACCGATCACCTCTGCAGTTGCATCGCATGTGCTGTCGCATGCAGCTTCGGTAGTAGTTACTGAATCAACACTCAAAAATGGAGAGGCTGCGTTGACTATCACCGACTGTGTAGTGCTGTCTGCACATCCACCGCCATCACTGTACATATACTGAATCGTGTGCGTACCAACTCCCGCCAAAGAGGGATAAAACGTGTCGCCCGAAATACCAGGTCCACTAAATGTGCCACCTACCGGTGAGCCAGTCAACAATGCACCCGGATTACTCTCACAATAACTCGTCGATAATCCTGTGAAACTCGCTACTGGGACTCCTGTAATAATTACAACGTGATCTTCGCTACCCACGCAACCATTTCCATCGGTGTAAGTGTAGGTTATCGTGTAAGTACCAACACTAGCTATGGTTGGGAAAAATGAACTTCCACTTATTCCAACGCCGGTAAAAGAACCACCTACAGGAGATCCAGTCAATATTACACCGCTGTCAAGAACGCAGTAGGTAGAACCCAATCCACTGAATGAAACAATAGGAAGCGCATTGACATCAACTGTCGTAGTTGAATCATTAAAACACCCTGATCCATCAGTGTAGGAATAAGTAATACTATGCGTCCCAGTCCCTGCTAAAGCAGGATCAAAATTATTTCCTGTTATACCATTACCTGAAAACACACCGCCTGATGGACTACCAGTTAACGAAGCAATACCATCATCCAAGCAGTATTGACCAGACAGGCCCGAAAATGTTACGACGGGCAATGCATGGACGTCGGCAGATTGAGTTTCAAAAGCTGAACAACCATTCCCATCGATATATGAGTAGGTTATAGAATGTAGTCCTATACCCGCTATACTTGGAGTGAAAGTATTACCTATAATACCAGGACCTGAGAATGTTCCTCCAGATGGAAAGCCAGTTAATACTGCCGCTGTCACATCATCCACGCAATACGGATTGACGAGTCCTGTAAAATACACAATCGGTAACCCGATTATATCGACATCTTGTGCATCCGTGCTGCTACACCCATTCGTATCCGTATATGTGTACGATATGCTGTTAATTCCAACAGCAGCAAGATTTGCATAAAAATTATCTCCGACAATTCCGTTCCCTGAAAAGATACCACCCAAAGGAGACCCAGTTAAAGGTATTGCTGCGGTATCACTTATACAATGAGGCCCTCCTAAACCTGAAAAACTTACCGTCGGATTTGCAACGTAAACTACCGTTACAGTATCAAAATCTGAACATATTCCGTTAACTTCCTGCCATTCGAATACATATGTGCCATTAACGGATACGGTAGCCTGTGATGTCGGGCTGTTTTGACTAGGCGCATAAATGGCGGTACCAGGCCCTGAGAATATTGTCCAAGTTCCCGTTCCGACGCTAGCAGATGCAACTAAGGTGAATGCTCTGGGAAGTCCACAGGCTATTCCCCCAGTTCCAGCATCGGATATAGGTTGCTGATAATAGGTCACAGCAACATCATCAAAGTCAGAACATATACCATTGGTCTCTGTCCACCTAAAAATATAAGTACCATAAGCGGTAACTGTTGTAATCGCAGACGGGCTGGCTGCGTTGGGGAAATAAGAAACCAATCCAGGGCCAAACTGCAATGACCACAATCCAGAACCTACGCTAGGCGTTGCCGCCAAAGTATGAAACAGGTCACATTCCTCACCGTCAGGGCCGGCATTGGAAATCGGATCTTCAGTGAATACCACAGTAATCTCTGCAAAATCTGAGCACGTTCCGTTTACCTCTGTCCACCTATAAATGTACGTGCCATAAGCAGATGCAGTAACATTGGCCGCGGGGCTGTTGGCGCTTGGACTATACAATGAGAAGCCTGGACCCGACTGCTGCGTCCATGTGCCTCCACCAACGCTTGGAGTGGCACCGAAAGTATAGTTAAGATCACATTCATTGGAACCTGACCCTGGAATAGCCACTGGCTGTTCATAAAAGTTTACTGTAATTTCGTCGAAGTCAACACATGATCCATTGGCTTCTGTCCACCTAAATACATAGGTGTCATACAAGGTTACATCAACTACAGCATTGGGCGTATTCGCATCTGGGGTGTAAGTAGGTACTCCAGCCCCTGACTGTTGTGTCCAGGTTCCTGTGCCGATGCTAGGCGTTGCATTAAACTGGAAATTCCGATCGCACTCATCACCTCCGACGCCGGCATTGGCGGTTGGTAGAGGTGAATCCACAACTACTACAACGCTGCCACAGCCAGTGGACCATAGTCCAGATATAGTATTATATGCCCTGATATAATAGGTGCCTGAAGTTGTTGCGGTGAAGGTTGCTCCAGAACCAAGCACAGTGCTTGTGCCACAAGATGTTCCCTGCCAATACCAAATCACATTGGAGGGAGAAGGTGGTGATCCGGATCTTGTTATCGTAACACTCAAACATTGAGGTGAATTGCTGGTCGGGCTAGGCGGATTATCAGGTGTCATTTGCTCTCCCTGAATAACTATATCATCTATCGTGAACCCAGGAGCATTGACGATACTGCCATCATCAATCCAACGAAACCCAATAAATACGCTTGCGTCATTGTTAATTGCCGCCGGAATAGCCATATTTGAAACCGTCTGTGTACCAGCTTGACCCAAATACAGGGCTCCTGTTACATCTGTCCAGGTCACCCCATCTACGGAGTAGACGACCTTTCCATAATCAAAGCTCGGCCCTTCTCCAACACATCTCCAATTGAAACTTAAATCGAGCAACTGGTAACCAGCAGAGGAGAATCCTGTATTCGCTATTTTATTGGTATTTCCCGCATAATTATAAGCACAGTAAGACGCGTCACTCGCAACAGCCAAACTGTATGTACCTGTAATTACGCATGCATTGTTAGTCGTCGTCCATCTACTTGAACCTGAAAAGTTGGCTGAAACCCAGGTACAATTTGGAAGAGAGGCTTCCCCGCAAGCCTCGAAGTCTTCCGATAATAGCGTCGTAAATTGCGCAATGCCACCAAATGGCAAAAGCAATATAATCGCAATAAATATCTTTATTAACGTGCGGTTTCTCACATTAAACATTTGAACTCTGTTCAGGTTTACCACGGCCCTTTCCCCAATCAATTTGTACCGAGCTCACCCGAACTACTTCATTCACATATAGGGTTAAAAGGGGCATAGTGATACGAATATTGCAAAATTATGTTACAGTAGCAACCATTTTTCGCTTAACTGCATTTATTCAAGACGAAAACACCTCACCCGATTGAACGTTTAAAAAAAGAAGCGATAGCATAATAAACTGTTCAATTATACTTCATGAGCGATAATAACATCCATTAAATTTTATTATCTACCAAATTCCAAGCTTTTATTCCAAATTTTTTTGAAGATCCCCACTGAAATAAGATCAAGTGGGTACCTGCAAATCAGCTACCACCTTGGAATAGGTTCTTCGGATCTGCCTGTCATATTGATCTATCATCGATACCCAGTTCCTGTGCATCCGTAAATCACTAAGTACTTTTTGATCTACCTCGAAGGACATTTTAAACTTTGAGTGATAGAAGTTGTAAATCCGTTCTGCAAACACTTTATCATTTCCTATTTCCAATAGCTCGCCATTTTCTCCATCAACAATGAGTTCATTGTTTCCACTTACTGGCGTTGTTAGCACGTACAAACCCGTTGCAAGAGCCTCTAATATCGAAATGGACATGCCCTCACTGCGAGAAGGGGCCACCAAAAGACTTGCATTTTCATATACCTCTGGCATTTCATCTTCTTCAATTTTACCGTGAAATTTAACGCAATCTGAAATACCATAATTAACACACATTGTTTGTAGCTCTTTGCGTAAGGGACCGTCGCCATAAATATTTAGCTCATACTTCAATGTTCTCATTGCAAGCTGGCGAACTGCTTTCAACAAGATTGCAGGGTCCTTTTGGGTCACCAATCTACCCACAAAAACTATGTTGAATGTTTGATTCTCTGATTTCATTTTAGGTTTAAATTTCTCCACATCGACACCATTTGAAATAACCACATTCTTATTATGATATTCCGGACCGAGAAACTTATCTATGTTTGATTTCATCAGATTTGATTGCATAAAATTGATCTCTGAATTCAAACATATTTTCTTAATCCGATTATAAGTGATTGCATGATAAACAATAAGATGGTCCAAGGGCCTAACCCATGGAATATCATGACCGTGAGAAATTAGGACATACGGAATATTGAACCTTCGCTTTACATACAATGCAACCTCGCCTCCAGGCAAAGCAAAGTTGGCAAAACATAAGTCGATTGTATTTGTTAAAAGAAAAATTGACAAATATTTCTTAGCAGCGCTTATCCACGACAGCATTTCAATTGGGTTGGAGCGGTAATTGTTTTCTCTCTTAGATTTGAGCCTAACAACCGTCGGCCATCCCAACTCATTTTCTAATTCCAGTTCGCCTTTAATCCATGTAGTGATTACTGTGGTCTCGTAACCCAAACCACACAACCCTTCCGCGATGTGTTTACTTATGACACCACCGCCTCCGCCAATAGGAGGATACTCATAATTGAGGATAAGAATCTTCAAGCTCATGTTCAAAATTTTCCTCCTTATTCACCACGTAGATTGGGCGATTCTTACTCTCATTATAAATCTGGCCTATGTATTCTGCCACAATCCAGACTAGGATAAATAAGAATCCTATAAAGACGAATGTTACTACACTCAGCCATTTATAAAGCTGGTAAACCTCATTATTAACAAAGGTGTCAAAAGTAATATAGCCCAAAAATGCTGTTCCAGTAAATATAGAGATGAGCCCAATTACCAATCCTAATCTAATGGGTAAGAGCGAGAAATTCAATATCCCAGCCATTCCCAATCTCACCATCTTCAACAGGCTAAATCCCGTCTTGCCATGCAGGCGTCTTGGCCTGTCGTAGTCAATTATTGCATGATTGAAGCCCAGCCATGCAACCATTCCCCTCAGATATCGACTCTTTTCTCTCATTCCTTTCAACTGGACAAGAACCTTTTTGGTAATCAAGCGAAAATCCCCAATATTTCCATATACCTCGGTATCTGAGAACTTCTCCAGTAAGCCATAATAAAGAGAAGCAGTGCCCCTCTTAAAAAACCCTTCATCACGAAAAGCCCTTCTTGCAAAAACAACCTCATAGCCTTCCTTCGCTTTATCGAGCATTGCGGGTACCATCTCCGGCGGATCCTGTAAATCGCAATCCATAGTTACTATATAGTCTCCTTTGGCGTAATCCATTCCCGCTGTTAAAGCGGCTTGTTGGCCAAAATTGCGCGTAAGGACTATATATTTAACACTGATGTCTTTCGCGGCTAAATTCGACAATACTTCTTGCGTGCTATCCGTACTTCCATCATTAACAAAAATCAGCTCCCGGGAGAGTCCTTGATCAGCCAACGCTTTCTTTAATCCCTCATAGAGAATGGGTAAACTTTCCTCCTCATTAAAGACTGGAATTACAATAGAAATCAAAGGCGATGTATTGCTCATGCGTGCTAAGACCAAGTATTGAATTGATTGAAGTAAATATAATTATTTCATGTCAATAATCGTGGACGAGGATTGAACATAGGCAATGATGTAAGCTTGAGGAGTGTTTTTGGTGAACTTCGCCAACATCTTATAGTACCTGATCTATGCTACTCTGAAAAGTTTAATTGTTTGACATTATTGGCTTTGTCATAGTAATACCGCGCCTTTTTCAAGTCCCCATTTTCTTTAAAATAATCGCCTAAGTCAATAAATAACTTTTGATTTTCAGGGTCAAGCAGAGCCGCTTTTTCAAAATACTTCACCGCCGTGGACTCATCCGCTCTGTTCAAGTAATAATTGCCCATGTTCATGTAAGGCACTTCAGTTTTAGGGTTAATTTTAATTATTGAACCATTTAATCTGAGCGCTTCAGGCAGGTCTCCAAGCTTCTCGCACAAGTTTGCCAAAT
>NVRZ01000028.1 GCA_002401055.1 Bacteroidota bacterium | reverse complement strand
CACTTTTATTTTGCAGATGTCGTATTCCTCGCTGGTTATCTGGTCCAATAACTCTTCAAAAGGCACGTGTTCAAAGTACTGGCTTCCTCGAGCAACCTTCATATTGAAGACCTCGCTCTCATTCTCTGAATAATCTAACAGCATCACCATATTTTTTCTGCGATTGTGTATTTGGTTTCTCTCAAAATTATTAGACGCCTTGAGCACGCGTATCTCATTAAAAGTAGAAACAAAAATACACTTGCCAAAGAAAGAATAAGCTCAATTGGCAGACTAGAATTTGCAGGAACCATGAGCGAGCTTATCAAAGAATAGCCTAGCGCAACGATTACTGCAAGCTGAAGAAATCCCAGCAGACGCTTAGCTGTGTATAGCAACTGCGGCTGATAATGGCGAAATAGTTTCACCAGCGAGTAATTGGAGCTTTTGCTCTTTCTGGATTCATGTTCTACATGGAGAGAGCCCATCAAGGACGGGTCCATGTCCCAAAAATAGAATAGGTGCTTCCCCGGAATAAGCGCGTTGTCCTTCGTAAAAAATATTTCCCTGGCCATAATGCGAAAGGTTGTATAAAATTTAATTCTTCTATGGCTGAAAAGTATGATGTATGCAAATGCAAAACTTGCCATATAGGCAATTACACGGTGCAACATGCCATGCATTCTAGTGCCTGGCTGCCCGTACACAATTTGATAGCTGTTGCTATTGTAAAACTCTATAATCTTGAGTATCTCCGTACTCGGGTACTGCAAATCGTCATCAATTGTAATAATCTGCTCGCCCAGAGATTCATGTATTCCGCTAATAGTGGCGGTGTTTTGTCCGCTGTTTGCAGCCAGAAGTATTATTTTAACATTGTCCCGTCTTACTTTAATTTGTTGGAGCACCTTCCATGAATCATCTGAGCTACAATCATCCACATAGATAAGCTCAAAGCTTTTATCAATGCCAGAGAAGACATCTTCAATTTCAATGGTGAGTTGATTCAGCGTTTCTGCGCTGTTAAACACCGGAACTACGACCGAATAACTTGGAATCCCCTGGGTCACGGACAAGATCTATTAATTTAAACAATTAAACCGTTGTTGAGAATTGAATTTGGATCATGAAGTTGCTTCAATTTCTCCATTTTATCAAGATTCTCACTGTATAGCTTCTCTTTCATTACCTGATCAGGTGAGTTATGCCCATATAAGTAAGGCCGCCCCTTTAAATTAATACACCATTCCATGTATTGATCCGATCTTTCTCTGTAGAATTTCAACGATTCATTATCCGAATCCTCGACATTGGCCAGAAAACCAATATTCATTAAAAATGGCTCGTTGTCAAAGTTGTACGAGGGAGAAAATGGATGTACCGACTTATTTCTATTGTTAATTATATAGCTGTTCATAAGCGGACTAGTATTCTTAAAGCCTATTTCTCTTTCTGAGGCAAAGCACTTTCTCAAAAACTCAAAACAGGCATCCTTCGTAAAAAGATAGTGATCCCACACATGCGATTTGTCCTTAAAGCTAAGATCACTTTTTACCTCCCCTTCAATTTGCTGAACTAAGCTGTTGTGCATCATGATGTTAAAATTATCTGTGCTTTCTGTATAGTCATCATTAAAATGAACGGATAGCCGCTTAAAGCTGCCCTTCTCCAATTCCGCTTCCCTCTGAAAGTCTTTGCCCACACCAATCATAAATCTGCCTGAAAAATAGTATCCAACATAGTAGTCTATATCATCAAAGTAATCCGACAGAATCAGATCGCTGAGCTTTATGTATTCTTCAAGACTTTCAAAAGCATTGTAGATAAACCTTGTCTTCCGCAAAGTTTTGACCTCAGAGAATTCCACATCAAGTATAACGCCCAACTGACCCAAAGAAGCCAGTCCATAGCTGAATAAATCCGCGTTTTCATTTTTGCTACACCGATGTATCACACCATTTGGCGTAAGCAGCCGGATTGAATCGACATTTTCAATTTGGTGTCCATACTTGACCGATGCCCGCCCAATTCCAGCATGGGCCAAAGTGCCCCCAACTGAAAGACCCAGATAGTTGGTCTGCACGGGAAAGGCTTTACCCTCCCTATTCAACGCCTCTTCAACTGCCAGCCAGGTTGTCCCGCCAGAAACCTTATACCCATTATCAATGTTTTCTAGGTCCATCCCAACACCAGCCGTAGTAAGGAGAATACCTCCTTCACTGAGAGATTGCCCACCTAGGCTGTGTCCCTGCCCTCTAACAGTTACCATAACTTTATGTTGATTGGCAATTTGCAACACCTTCACCATGTCCTCCACATCCTTGGGGAACACGACATATTTCGGCGTTTTTAAAATAAAACCAGCGTAATCGCTGGAGTACTCAAAGAGGATATCACGATCCACCGCCACCTGGCCCCGAATAGAGCCCGAAAGCTCATCATAAACAAGTCGGTCGCTGTCCACCACAAGGCAACCAGGAGAAGGGGCAAGAACGAATGCCCCTCCTAGAACTGATGAGGTTTTAATAAAGTTTCTACGGCTAATCAATGCTTTGCTTTCCGTTTACTCCTGGATGACATGGTTCCGATTAAAATCATGCAAATCGTGACTGTATGCTTGGAATAAAAAATTAATACAACAAAGTCAAATTTACAATTATCTTACCGTTCTGTATTAACCTCGAATGATGCACAAAGCCACAAGATGACTAAGGAAAAAATCGGAAGTATCATTGATTATCTCTGCCAAAGACAGTTAGAGAGTGGCGAATTCAAGTCGCAATGTCTTTTGCCAGGCGCCCCTGAAAAAGGTTGGTACTATACGGGTAGATCCCCTTTTCTCACGGCCAATATTTTGTGCTGTATTCAAGACATTGACCATCCCAAAGTGAAAGAAATTACGCTAAAGGGCTGTTCTTTTTTGCTGTCCCTCATGGGCTCTGGAGGATTGTGGAAATACTGGGAAGACAACAATGGAATAATGGAGTACAATGTTCCGTATGATATAGACGACACTTGTCTTGTATCTTATTTGCTCAAGAAAAATCACTGCGAGTTTCCAAACAATCAACACGTTATACTTGCAAACCTGGATCGAGACCATAATTTCAATACCTGGTTACTACCTAGAGGCAAGAACCTTAGATACCCAGGCAAATTCTTGTTGCTAGCTAACGAGTACAGAAAGTCAATCCGAATTTTTCGCCCCAACAGCAATATTCCAAATAATGAGCCCATTTCGAATTATTGGGATAACGAAGCCGCTGTTTCAGCGCATGCGCTTTTGTATTTGGGTGAGAATAAGGCCACCATTCCTGCAATCGATAAAATAATCGCAGATGTGTTGAGCGGTAAAATGAATCTGCAATACTATGACTCTCCTTTCTATGCATATCATCACATATCAAGGGCATATAAGCATGGAATCAAAAAATTTGAAGCACTGCAAGAGAAGATTCTCCTGGACATTTCCAATGCCACCTATTCTGACAATACAGAGGAAAACAATTTACATAAAGTGACAAATGCAATTACGCTGCTTAATTTCAACTTAGCTGAGCATGCCACATACGCTGAGTTATCAGCAGATATTCAGCGAGATTCTATGCATGAAGATGGATGGATTGCATTTAAATATTGGACCAGCAAACAACGCAGTTGGTGGGCCGGCAGTCCTGAGATGACCGCTGCTCTTTATGCAGAGGTGCTGAGCAACTAATTACTCAATCCATGTCAAATTAATTTTGATACCCTCTACGACTGAATCTGTATTCCATTCACTTTTCAAAATATAAGAGGCGGTATCACCAGATGGATAAGGAACCGAAAGAAATGAAAACACAAACTCACTATTCAGAGCTATTGATTGTACATGTTCCACTTTCCTATTATCGAACAGAAATTTTACCCAGTAATTATAAAAAACCAGCTCTGGAAATGCCTTTATGAGATCATAATAGATTTCAGTCTCATCCGCTGCAACTTCATTTAGGTTACCGTGGTATATCCAGGCCATGCCATTGCTTGAAAAGTAAACTTTTGTATTCTGATGCTCTTCCGCTCCATTTAATCCTATTCGAATCGCTGTAACCGCGTAGGGAGACTCCTCATAAAAAATTATCTCGGCGGGTAGACTTACGTCTATTATTCCATCCTCCACCTCAAGATTACTCATCAATAAACCTGTTGATTCAAAGCATTTCATCTTGTTTGCATAACACATAAGCTTTTCACTTTCATCAGTAAAATGAGCGTACTGATATATAATTGATTCACCAGGTCCAAGCTCCAAGATCATACTATGATTCTCGTATATTTCTTTCCATTCATCATCCACCTGGTTATCCTCCGCACTCGCAAAGAAACCAGCATAAGCAGCTAGAATTGTATCACCCATCATACCAACAGACCACTCATCTGACATTTGAATGTGGTATTGTTTACAAAATTTCTCCTTTACCAGCCCAAAATTCTCAAGGATGTACTTTTCATGCACTTTGAGTTCCATTCCTTTTTCATGCTTGGCCACTAAGAATTCATAACGTGTGAAAACCTCCTCGTAATAAAGAATCATTGCTGAATTCAAAATAGTTTCAGAATTAATCTCTAGGTATTTGACGCTAGCAACCTCATTCTTATCATCTGTGTAGTAAACCTGCATGGAGGCGTCGAACATGTGCCAGCTATCATCATAATAAATTTCAGACACGCCATGGCCTTTCAAGCTCCAATATCTCGCCTTAAAACCAGCCAGCTTCGCCAAATTAGTCAGTGCCCCATTCAAAGCATCACAATACCCGTACCCATAAACGTTAACGAGTTTCACCGGATCATATGCGTCCTTACTTTGCTCTAACATTGGTTTAGCATGAAAGGACCGGGAGCAAATGAAGCTCCACATAACGCGTGCTTTTTCACTATCAGACATGCCACTGATAAATATCGAATTCAAAATCGCCTCATTCGTGCTAAAATCAGGCATTCCCTCTTTGCTAAAACCAAGTTTCACCGAAATTACCGGATCAAGGTTTTTTAACCTTATCGAAAACGGTTCAGCATCGAATCCGGAATTATCATTGAACCGGTATGAATCCAACCGGCAGATTATCTCAAGTTTCTTGACATCTCGCGGCAATATCTGGACAGGTATTTCTCGATAAAACTCACCGACTAATTGCTCCTGACCTTCTAAATCTACCTGGGTATCTATACCACAAGACACAAATACACAAGCCGTAATTGCCAGATGTATACTCAATATAAATGTAGACTTGCGTGTCACTTTTATGAAGATTTGTCTGATGAAAGAACCTTTTTTGAAAATATCAAGACTAAATTTACTACGTAACCAATATTCACAAGAAATATCAAAAGAAGCACTACAAAATGGTCAAAGTGAATGCCCGTAAAATATGCTATACCGAAGTGAAGTGCAATCAATACAATTCCAACCACAACAGATAACTGCCTATTTACCAAGGCCACAATTCCTAGTAATTCCGCTAACAAGACTATGGCAAAGAGGACTTGAATCAGCAGCGGGTGCGATGCAATGAACGTGGAGTATGCCAATGCTGTTGAGAGAAGCTCCGGAGATAATAAACCAACATAGTTATGCATATACATCTTGTATATGGCCACTGAAAGATTCGGAGCATCAATTATCCAGCTCAACCCCGCATCACTGAGCTTTGAAATTGCCGCAATCAGGTAACATGCAATTATTGCCTGTTTGGAGTTGTGAATAACAAGATTAATAACTACATCTTCTCCAGCTGATCGTTTAAAATACCTACAATAGCTAAACGCCAAAAACTGCCCCAGTACAACCAAGTTTATGATCTCATTGTAGATATCTGTTGCCTGAGAGTCCTGATAAGTATGTACGCATATCCCAATTAGAAACATTAGACCTGTAACATAGATCATCTTAGCGTTTTTGACATAGAAAATCACGCTGAGAAGAGCAACGAGGATAAAAATAGATTTACCAGGTATTGTATCCAGAAAAGACAAGTCAATAATAAGCGCCCATCCTCTCGGTACAGGTATGCTGGAAAAGTTAGTTATGATATTCACAATTCCGTGCACCCAAAATATTCCGAATAGAATCCTCATTGTCTTCCATTCTTTTTCTGAGAATTTCTGTATGTCAGGCTTGAACATCACAATACTTGCATTTTAGCTATTTCCTTGTGAACAACAACAATCTGGTCGTTCATCATTTTCACCTTCGCATTCCAAATTTTTATTTGCTTATAGGAGACCGTTTCTGAAGTTATGGCAAAGGTTTCAAACAAATAATCCAGCGTTTCCAACCCTACTTTATTTAGAATTTCAGGATCGCCATACGTTTTGGAATATTGCACATACCTGTATTCAATCATCTTATGGAGGCTTCCCCCGTCATAATCGAATTTTAACGCGATAGGTATAATCAAATCCTTTTCGTCAGTCATGTAGTAATATTCTGATACGGGTGGTATGTGTGAATAAACGGGAAACGTTGAAAAGGGCTGAATTTTGCCCACGCTAAATGAAATGATTACAACGACAATTGTCAATTTGGCGGGAACCAAATTCCACAGTTTAGCAATACTGAAAAATAAAGTAGAGGAAATACCCATGCGTTATTTATTTATCCCGCGTATCTTTACGATCTTTACAATTAACTGAATTATATCTGGGTTCAAGTTACTAGAACTTCGTCTATTCCAGAACGCAAGGTGAACTTTTTTACCACTTCAAGAGTGGTACCGCAAGCGCAAATCACAAATGAAGAAAATAATCCTGATGGCTTTAGCTGCTTCGCTTGTTGTCGGAATTATCCTTATTGCATTAGAATTTGAAACAGAGGATACCACAATTACCATACAACTCAGACAACATGATCCGAATATCTCCAAAAACGCTATTACACCCTTTAAACATTTGCTCAAAGAAGGTGATAGACTGGAAGAATATGTATTGCGAACGGACGCAAATGGATTTATCCTGCCATCTAGAATTCATGATAATCCAGATATTGACATATACTTTGTGGGAGGATCAACCACAGAGTGTGAAACTGTAAAGGAAATTTTGCGATTTCCCTATCAGGTGGGTCGTATCCTGGAAGAGAAAACCGGACTTAAAATCAACGCATTCAATGCTGGAGTAGGTGGCAACAATTCACAACACTCACTCAATATTCTTATTCACAAAATTCTGCCTCTGCATCCAGACATTGTGGTTTACCATCATAACATCAATGACATAGTCCAACTAGCGTATTACAATAGCTATAACGCTGGTGAGAGGAATAACGAAGGAGTTGATAAGTTTTCGAAATTAAGAGGGTCAACTGTTCAGCTTGACACCAAGTCCATTTCCATACAATACAAAAATGCGTTAGAGGGTTTTGTTGACGTTTGTATAAACGGTGGCGCAAAGCCAGTGTTGATGACACAGGTTCTTCGCTCTTCACCTGATCAAATTCGGGATGGCCTACCTCAATATTTAGAACTAACAATTCCTCCAAACCCTTTCGATAGCATACCTGAACCTGCGTTTTTAAAGATAATTCGCATTATTCATAAGGCATTCAACAGCATCATCAGAGACGAAGCTTCTGAACATAACTTGCTGCTTATAGACTTGGATCGTTTGGTCCCAATCGCTTCGGTAGATCTACTAAGTGATAATTTGGTTCATTACAATGATTCAGGATCCATATTTGTTGCGCGGGTAATTGCGGAGCATTTTCTAGATAGTCTGGACCTTAAACATGTACAGCATGGGAGTCTATAGAAACACCGTAGAGAATCTGCGTTTTGCGCTTTGGTGGAATCATCTGATCCCTCCGGTTTTGGCGACTATTTATTTTGCAATTGCATTAAACGGTACACCTTTTAATCATGCAATGATTTATGTTTTTGAATTTATTCCCATTATGATTGGCATAGCTGGATTAGGATACTTCATGAACGACCTGGCTGATTTCAAAGACGATAAATCAGTGGGGAAGAAAAATATTGTCAACGCTCTACCAAAAAAGCAACTGTTCCTCCTGGTTTTATTTCTGCTGCTTTGTGTAATATTCCCCTGGACCTTTCTTGAATTGAACTGGCAAGTTGTTGCGCTTCTACTGATTCAATTTGGGGTATACTTTCTGTATTCCTTTCCTCCCTTTCGATTCAAGGAGAGAGGAATATTGGGAATTCTGAGCGATACATTCTATGGGCATGTCAATCCAATATTGGTTACCATTTTCACTTTCCTAATCATCTCTGAATCATATTTATGGGACGTTACAATATATCCTATAGGATTAATTGTGCTCTGGGCCATGAGCAAAGGCATTCGAAATATCATGCTACATCAACTCGATGACCGAAAAAACGACCTAAAAACCGGTAGCAACACCTTCGTGTTGCGTATGGGTGCATTAAAATCTGTGAATAAGATTAACAGAGCTATTCTTCCAATAGAAATTTCGCTGGTTATTATTCTGGTTTTTATGGCTTCAGCTATTCTTCCATTCTTCTATGCTGGATTTCTGTTATTTCTCTTTTTTACCTGGCTCAAGTTTAACGGACCCAAGTTTTTAGTGATGCCCAGAAGACAGTTCACATTCAAGTTTCTGTACTTCATGAACAATTTTTATGAGGAGTGGTTACCTATACTAATCTTAATATCTCTTTCAATCAACAGGCCAGTATTTCTTGTTTTACTGGTTATACACTTAATTCTGTTTCCCAAAATCATGAGAAATTTTTATCTTGACCTTAAAGATATTGGCAAGAATTTACGAGAGCTTTAATCTCCCAACATCACAATTACTATGTGTGGAATAATCGGTAGACTAAACTACAAGGAGGCTGTTGACGAGAAATTATTTCTCGCAATGCGAGATACCCTAACACATCGTGGCCCAGATGATTTTGGGTTTTATCAAAGTGATGACAAGCGATTGGCACTGGGTCATCGAAGGCTCTCGATTAACGACCTCTCCATTCAAGGTAGGCAGCCTATGTCAAATGAAGACGGAAGTATTTGGCTCACTTGCAATGGAGAGATATACAATTATTTGGAGCTCAAGTCTGAGTTGATTGACCTTGGCCACAAATTTTCATCTGCTTCAGATTCTGAGGTTATCATTCACGGGTATGAAGAATGGGGGTCGGATGTTGTAAACCATTTAAAGGGCATGTTTGCCTTTGGAATTTGGGATGAAAAGAAAAAACAGCTTTTTCTGGCAAGAGATCGATTTGGCATTAAACCATTGTACTATTATTCGGATGAGAACACATTTATTTTCTGTTCAGAGATCAAGGCAATCCGCGAAGACAAGAAATTGAAAAAAGAAATAGACTATTCGTCTATGTGCAACTACTTAACATATCGATACGTGCCTTCACCTAAGACGATCTGGCATCATGTATTTAAGTTACCGCCTGCTCATTGCGCCACGCTTGATGCATCAGGAAGGCTTGAGGTTGTGCAATATTGGGTTATTCCAATAGGGAACGAAAGCATTTCAGATAAAGAGCTGATCCAAAAGATTGATGGTCTACTAGCAAACTCTGTAAAGTCGCATCTATTAAGCGATGTTCCTGTTGGATCCTTCCTTAGTGGCGGATACGATTCCAGCGCGCTTGTTTACTACATGAATCGCATGAATCGTTCCCCTTCTACCTTCTCAATTGGATTCGAGGATTGGGCAGGAAGTGAACACAAATATGCTGAGACAGTCTCAGAATTATTTGGAACGGATCAGCATAACGTTGTCCTTAATAGCGGAAGCTTGGAATTAACTGAGAAGCTTGCCTTTTTCTATGATGAACCGATCGCAGATATATCAATAATTCCAACATACGTAGTTAGTAAGCTCGCTTCTGAATCTTTAAAAGTTGTTTTTTCCGGCGAAGGTGCTGATGAGCTGTTCTGCGGTTACAACTGGCATCAAAACACTAAAAACCACGATTCTAATACTATACTGTCAAGGCTAAAAGGACTGTTTTCTTCTAATGGAGCTGCGTATACCACGGAGAATTATGCAAGCGCCATGAGCATGGGTACTTACAACAACAGTAACCTCTTAGAGCTTTTAGATAATCGGCTCCATGAGTTTATTCCGTCTGACTCGAATTGGTTTTATAAGCAGCACTTCAAAGGGAATTCTGATACCGTCAAGACTTTCCAGTACATGGATGTCAAATGCTTCATGGCAGAACTGGTGTTGACCAAAATCGATCGAGCCAGCATGGCCAACTCGCTTGAAGTAAGGGTTCCATTTTTAGACCATGAATTATTTGAATGCATATTTAAGCTAAATGACAAAAGCTATTTCAAGCCCGAGATCACAAAGTTTGCCTTGCATGAGAATATCGTGAAGCATCTTCCGCCTCGGATTATGGACAGAAAGAAACAGGGATTTGTAGGCCCAGACATATATTACATGGACATGGGGTGGTACAAATCAATTTTACTTAGCGGTAGCTTGATTAGCGACAATATCGTACGAAAGGATAAGTTAGAATCTATGATTGGAAAAGGTGATCATTGGCGACTATGGAAATTGGCCGTTCTGGAATTATGGTATTCGAAATGGGCATAACAGATATAATTAATTGAATTGACGAGCGCTAAAAACATCTTTGTTTTTGTGGTCTGTGGTTCGGAAGAGCACATACACACGCTGAACTTTTCGTTGAGATACCTGAGTCACTTTTCAGTCAATGATATTATGGTGGTCACCGATTTAAAGAGAAATGCCATTCCAATTGACCATGTTGACGTGCGCGATATTGAAACTCCATCCGACTATGACCATCACCAAGCGAGCATCTATCTCAAAACATCACTCAATAAAATACTCGATCTGGAAGTAAACAATTACTGTTATCTCGATTCCGATGTTATTGCGGCCAGCCCAAAAGTTGACGACATATTCAGCCACGCCATCCATCCAATCACTTTTGCCCATGATCATTGCACAATCGACGTTTTTAGTCCCAATGCCATGAATTGTGATTGCCTGGAGCAGTCAAAAGTGAAGGTTAACCTTTTAGACAAACTCAGTGCAGAATATGAGAATAAATGCAAACCCAAAGACTCGAAACTTTATGAAAAATATGAAACGATAATCCGATTACTGGATTTATTTGGAGAGCAGACAGAGTGGTTTGGTAAAAACACGATTTTCAGGCTCATGCTGTCAATAATTTATCCCTTGAAATACAACTTTGCCCGATTCCTCAAGGCAAATGGCGGTTTTGTATGGAACAGGAAGGAGAGAAAAGTTTATGATTCGATTGGAAACATGATCTATGACGATGCCTATCTTTTCCCTGACTTTATTGAAAACAACAGTGAATTCAGGCATGATAAAGCAAACAAAACTTGGTATGATACGAATGGAAAAGAAGTGTACAAAACCAGCTGTAATCACCTTGTAGATGCCATTGAAAGTAAATTCGGCATAAACGTTAACAATAATCAATGGCAGCACTGGAACGGAGGCGTGTTTTTATTTAACAAAAGCTCAAACGAATTCATGGATTTATGGTTTGAAAAGACCATGGAGGTTTTCAAAGACAAATCCTGGAAAGTAAGGGACCAGGGAACCCTAATTGCCACTGTTTGGCAAATGAACCTTCAGGGCCAAGCTTACCTTCCTTCGGAATTCAATTTTCTGGCTGATTATAACATGATGAACTTGTCTTTTGAAGCAGAAAAAGGATTTAGCTACAATAATTTTGAAACAAGTGTTCAGCCCGCTTTCTATCACATTTATCACCACTTTGGCGACAAATCATGGGAGGTTTGGCAGCACATTGAAAAGTTGCTTCCGGCCGCGGAACCTGTTTCAATAAACCAATAGTATGGGCTTCAAAAATCGTTATGTTTTTGTTGCATGTGGGGATGACGTTCATATCGAAACATTGCATTTTTCATTGCGGTACTTAAAGCATTTTTCCAGATGTGACATTGTTGTTGTTACAGATAGATTAAGAAACAATCTTGAAATTGAGCATAGCAATGTTATTGACATTGAAACACCGGCTCATTTAAACAATCATGAGGCTAGCATTTACCTAAAAACGAGCCTGCACAAAATCGTGGATTTAGACTATAACTACTGCTATCTAGATACGGATGTAATCGCAATTCGCGAAGGGGTTGACAAAATATTCAGTCAACAAATCGGATGTATTTCATTTGCCTCAGATCATTGTAATCTCCAAAAATTTAGTCCCTATGCAGTTAATTGTGGTTGTTTGGATAAGGCACTTGAAAAGCAAAGACAATTGGAAGATTTGCAAGAAAAGCACATGCCCAATTTGGATTCAGAACGGCCTGACATTAAGGAGAAAACCCGAGAACTCAAAGGGCTCTTCAAAAGCGTCTATGGTCATCCATTTTCTAATTTCCCTTTGATTGCAAAGTCACTCTTTGTTAAGTATATTTCGCCCAGCAGATATTTTCAATTCACTGAAAAATTCAGGTACGACAAGCAAGAAAAAGTATGGCTTGATGATCAGGACAACATCATACTCTACGACACATCTAAATATTTTAAACAGATAGAGGAGAACAGTGAGTTCAAGTTTAGCAAAGTTACCAGGCAATGGATGGACGAAAGCGGAAAAAGCGTTTACAATACGGAATGTGATCACTTAAAAGAAGCAATTAAGTCCAAATTTGAAGTAGACATAAGCAATGGGAAGTGGAGACATTGGAGTGGTGGAGTGTTCGTCTTTAACAAGAGCTCAGAAGATTTTTTAAATGCTTGGCATGATAGTTCAATGGCCATTATGAAAGATCGGGCCTGGAAAACGCGTGACCAGGGTACCTTAGCACTATGCGCCTGGAAATTTAATCTGCAAAACCAAAAACGACTTGATCAGGAGTTTAACTTTATCGCAGATTATTACGATTACTCTCTGAAGTTTGACACCAAAGAGGGGTATTCAAACCAGAACACAAAGGCTCCAACCAGACCTTATTTTATCCATGTGTATCACGAGTTCGGCAGCAAGGGTTGGAGCATCTGGGACAGCATCTTAGATGTTTTGTCAGAAAAACCTGACCCCGTCGAATCAGTTTAAGATTTTCGTGCTAAAATAATTGATCCCTTGGTTCTGAGATCTTCGTCAGACATCCTCTTAAATCTGAGAGCAAGTTCTTCTCTTTGAATTCCCGCTTCACCTTCAAACTTTATCTCATTTACAACCGCGAAGTTCGCTGACTGCATACTTTTTACGTGATCTGAGTGAGTATGCCGATTAAGTACATCCTTCCTTCTACCCTGAATCAATTTCCAAACGACGCTTGAATACGTCCAATGCCCGTTCCATTTCTCAGCTAAATTATGACACTCAAAATCTATTTGATGCGAGGTAATTCCACCGGATTTCAGCCATTTACTCATCTTCGAATAGAACAAGCCAATATCACCAACATGCTCCATAACCGCATGAGAGAATACAAAGTCTATTGAATTTGCTGGAATTATATTGGCATCTTCACCCAACAAGCTATAAGAAAAGAACTTCTCATCTTCCTCAATTAGGGAGTCCCTAATTTCATTTATCCGTGCTGCATCCAAAATGCGATCCAGATAATCACCTGTTAATATGTGTCCAGGAAATTCTATAAGTTCTGGGATGCTCTGTCTTTTCTCAAATAACTCCAACAACCCATCAAATATTTTAAGGTTAAGTTCTTTCTTGGTGTAGTCAAGCACATCCAGGGCTTGATAATGTGAAGCCCCGGCGATTACCGCCGCTAACCCCGTTCCAATGCTGGCGCCAGGGCCCAGTTCCACAACAGACTCTGGATAATGTTTCATTCCACTATCCATGGCTAGAGTAAGGTGTTTCAACCAAACGGAATAGCAATATTCAGCAGAATGCGTTTCTCCAGATCCCTCCTGAAGAGGATTGTATACGTATGGTATGTAACTACCTATTCCATCAAGAATTGCACGGGACTTCGTGTTGTGAATTATTAAGTCATAGGTTCTACCATAGAGCTCCTTTATAATATATTCAATCGGTTTTCTCGCCACGTTTCTTAAACTGTTCAGCTAATATGCTTTGAAGGTAGTCCATTACAAACTTACGGGGAAGAGTGTTTGATTTTTTCCATTTTGTTAATTTTATCCATCCAAGAGAAAAATCAAAAATGAATACAGACAATACCGATGTCAATAGTTTGTGGATTGGAAAACGCTTATCAGAGCTGGAATTACTCACCATTAATTCTTTTCTCCATCATGGGCATGCCTTCGTCCTGTGGACGTATGGAGCAATTGATAATGTTCCCAGCAGCGTTCAGATAAATGATGCCAATGAAATAATTGATGAAGCTAATGTGTTCAAATACCCTGATGATAGTAAGCTGAAGTGGGGAAAAGGTTCGTATGCAGGATTTTCTGATATTTTTAGGTACAAGTTGCTCTATGAAAAAGGTGGATGGTGGGTAGACATGGATTTAACCTGCCTTAAACCGTTCGACTTTGAAGAAGATTATTTTTTCAGGAGCCATTGGAAATATAAAGTGGTAGGGAATGTAATGAAATGCCCGAAAGGAAGTAAGCTTATGTTAGATTGCTACAATCTAGCGCGCTTAGAGGTTAAGGCAGACAATCTAAATTGGCACAAGCCCATTGAAATTCTCAATCAGCATATTGTTAAACTAGACTTACTTAAATATCGGCATCGCGGACTCTTTAATAATGATCATGCGTTTTTACTGAAAATATATTTACAATGGAATGCGGCAATCCCAAAAAGTTGGTATGGAATACACTGGTGCAACTCTTCCGGTAAAATAAATTATACTGACAAAAGCTCACTGAAAAAGTTGATGAGCATTTATAATTAATTTAGTTGATGGTTTTAAGCTGATGAAAAATCGCACTCTTCTTTTTTATATCCTCGTTTTTGTATTTCTGAGTATTTGTATCGGATATCTTACGCAGTTTACAGGGTTAAACCACGATTTCTCTGATGTAATCACCTACATGCGTTTGGCATATCTTGGGATTGAAATCCTCATCATATTGAAAATACTGCACTTAATAATCAAAACCGAGGCTAAGGAATTAATTAAAAAGATTGCGATTAGCTCTATTGCCCTTCTATCCCTGATTATAATTTTAGAGGGTGTTTTTATGTTTGTACCACGTAGCCATGGTGGTGGTGGACAGGAATCGTTAGCCGCTAGGCTCTGGTTTTCAAAGTACTGGGAAGTCAATGGGTTGGGCTACAGAGATGCTGAGGTTAAGCCAGAGCAAGACAAGAACAAGTTCAATATAATGGTAATCGGAGATTCTTTTGTGGCTGGTCATGGTATTAAAGACCCAACTAAAAGGTTCTCTAACCTGTTACAAAACAAATTGTCCACTTCATATAAAGTTCACAACCTGGGATTGAACGGTGCCGATACGCAGGCAGAATACTCCAAACTCGTGCAGTTTCCAATTAAGCCTAGCTTGATTATTCTCGTGCATCACCCAAATGATATTGAGAGGGTTCCAAGGCCGCAAACTAGTATTGGCGATACTCGCAAAAAAATGAAAATGCTCAAGGCCTCTTTACTAGCCTTTTCAATTCATGAAAGTTTGTTCAAAAACTCTTACCTCTTGAATTATTTCTTTTGGAAGTTTTACCCTGTAACGTCTCTTGATTCGGATGTTGATACTGCAGGAAAAGAATACTTCGCCAGTAAAGCAGGTCAGAGTTCTCATTTATCAGCATATTTGAATGAAGATATTTTTAAGCAGCATCTGCAAAATTTGCATCAATTCGTTCTGTTGAGCAGGGAAGAATCTATTCCGCTAATCGTAATTTTATTTCCAGAAACCTGGGATGAAACAATTGAATTTTCAAAAACCTATACAAATCAGCCCATCACTGCTTTTTTCACCAGGCAGAATGTATCTGTACTCGACTTGTATGAAACCTTGAGTCAGCTTCCTGTAAGAGATAGAATTGTTAATAATAATGATGCCCACCCTTCGGAGTTAACGCATCAGAAAGTTGCAGAATTACTGTACAACTACTTAAAAACCAGCAAGTTCATAGATTAAAGAGTATGGTCAGCCTATTCTTTAGACAACCATCTTGAATAAATAAACGTCCTTATTGTGAATATGGGTTATTTTAGTAATTGTAACTTTGCATGCATCTGTACCGTATCATGGCGATTGGGAGATAATTTCTTAGTAATAAAGAAAGAACTTTGCGATATTGTATGTCCCATTCGCAAAAATTATTGCGCTTTGTATAAAAGACTACTACATATTCGACTGATTGGGATTGCTTGCGTCATATTTATGACGACTCTGCCTTCCAATGCGCAATACCAAACGCTGTTTGGAGAAGATTTCGAATCTTGCGCCATTGGTAACCTACCCATTTGCAATTGGAACGTATCTGGATCTGGAAGTAGATGGACTACCACATCAGGTGGTTGTGCAATTAGCGGTTTATACAGCTTGGCAGTAGGAAGCGACGCAAATTTTTGTGAATACAACGTCGATTTTGGGCTAACTGACAGGATAGCTTATATACAATTTGATGCAACTGCTTGGCATGATCTTACTTTATCTTTTGATTGGAAGTGTATTGGAGAAATTGGTGTCGACTATGGGCGGGTAGTGTGGTCACCGGATGGAATTACTTGGAGTAATGTCACTGGAGCCCAATATCAAAATCAAATTACAACAACAAGAGATACATTGGTACTCGACCCAAGTCTTGAGAATGATCCATCCGCATTCATTGGATTCAGGTGGTTTGATGATGCGGCCAATGGAGTGTTTCCTGGATTTGTAATTGACAATATCAATATTCAGGCTGAACCAGATACTCCTGATGTTCCGGATCCACCAACTTCGGCATTTCCAACAGCTTGTGATTCAGTTATAATTTCCTGGGGTGGAACTCCTACTTCGCCCAATATAATCTGGTACTGGCAGGATTCCGTTTGTGGAAACAGTACTGCTTTCAGCGACTCTTCTAATTATTCCGTTTTTGCTACAGGGACATATTACATCGCAGCCTTTAACATACTTACTGGCTTATGGTCCACAGGATGCGACAGTATTAGTGTAACCGTTGTTTCTCCTTCGGTTGCAAATGCAGGAGCAGGAGGGGCATCATGCGACCTGAGCTTTGCATTTAGCGCTACACCATCTATTGGAATTGGGACCTGGTCACAGTTTTTTGGTCCGGGTACATCCTCATTCCTAAATCCCAATAGCCCAACTGATACAGTTACTGTATCCACCTACGGAGCATATCTTTTCGAATGGACCGAAGCAAATGGAAATTGTGTTACGTCTGATATGATAACTGTCGAGTTTTTCGAACAGCCAGTTGCCGATGCTAATGCTAGTAGTGTCAATGTCTATTGCGCACTCTCGGGTACCATTGCGGCAAACCCAAGTGTCGGGATCGGTACATGGTCACAAATCTCAGGACCATCTGGCGGAACTTCCGCATTTGCCAATGCCAATAGCGCATTCACAAACGTTACCGTTGACAGCTCGGGCGCGTATGGATACCAATGGGTTGAAGTGAATGGAGCATGCTCCGACACTGATACTGTAGTTATTTCATTTTTCAACCCTCCCCTCGCCGATGCTGGCCCAAGCGCCAACGTCCTGTGTGATACTAGCTTCACATTCGCCGCTGTATTAGGTTCTGGGTCTGGTGTATGGACGCAATCAAATGGACCTGCCCCCAGCACTATCATCAACAGTACCAGTCCGAATGCATCAGTAAATATAAATACAACAGGGCTTTATGTATTCTTATGGACTACCACGGACAGTCTTTGCACCAATTCCGATACGCTAGTTGTAATCTTTGAAGATCCATTAATAGCAGATTTTGGAACCGGAAATACGGAATGTGATTTAGACTTCACTTTCAACGCCACTACCACGATTGGTGCTGGGCTATGGACACAAAGTTCAGGCCCATTTGGAGGAATTTCAAGTTTTGCATTGGCAACGGATCCGACTACTACAGTAACTGTAACACAGCCCGGTTCTTATGTCTACACCTGGACTGAAACTCTCGGTACTTGTATTGATTCAGGAAGTGTTTCAGTTATTTTCACGGCACCTGTAGTTGCAAATGCTGGGTCCGATACTTCCATAAGCCTGGGGAATAGCATTGACCTTTTTGGGCAAGGCGGTACATCTTATATCTGGAGCCCATCGCTAGGACTTTCCGATAGTTTAATTTACAATCCAATCGCATCACCAATCGTAACAACAACTTATGGGTTATTAGTTATTGATAATAGTGGGTGTTTTGACACTGACTCAATCACGATAACAGTTGATGTAGATTATAATTTTGTTGTTTCAAATATCATGACCCCTAATGGAGATGGGTATAACGACCTCTGGTACATCGACAATATTGAATTTTATCCTGAATGTGATGTAGCGATTTATAATAGATATGGAAATCTTATTTATTCTGCCTCTCCATACAACAATGAATGGGATGGCACACACAGTGGTAACAACCTTCCAGATGGTGCTTACTATTACGTGCTGAAGTGCCCTGGCACCAGCAACGTTTTTAAAGGCGCCATAACAATATTCAGGAGAAAATAACGGCCATAGTTTTGAAAATTCTATCATCACATAGTACAATTCGACATGCAATTGTTTTTGCGATAGTATTATTATCGATTCTGGGTAATTCTAGTGCTCAGCAAATACCACTATATGGTCAGTATTTTTACAATCCTTTTATTTATAATCCCGCATTAACTGGAAGTGATGATGTCACGAATGTGTACCTCACTCATCGCGCTCAATGGCTGGATATGCCCGGCAGACCTGTTACTACAGCCATAACCTGTGATGGGGCCATAAAGCCTAAGAAGATAGGCGTAGGTGTAAGCATTTATAGCGATAAGACTGATTTTACTGATCGGATAGGGGTGTATGGTTCATTTGCATATAATCTTCAGATCAAAGAGGCGCACAATCTCATGTTCGGCCTATCGATTGGAGGACTTCAAAATCGCGTGGATTTCAGCAAAGTAGTTGCGCGGGATTTAGATGACCCAGCATTAATTGGCGGCTATGAAAAGAAAAGCGCAATTGATGGAAATTTCGGTATCGCTTACCAATGGAAAGGGCTGAATGTCGGTTTTTCTGTTCCTCAAATCATGGGATCTTCTTTCAAATATGAAGGCTCAGATACACGAACATACTATGATCTGTCCAGACACTACCTCGCGTCTTTGCAATATCAGATTTTTGTAAATAGTGGTAAAGACATTTCCATTACGCCGTTAATAATGACTCGCTTCATGCCGGAAGCACCGATACAATATGATATCAATGCAATTTTTGAATATAAAGATTTGGCTTGGTTAGCTATTTCATACCGTAGTGATTATGCCATTGGTGTAAACGTAAGGCTTAAAGTTGCCAAAAGTATTAGTGTGGGGTATACGTATGACATAATCACAAGTTCTATTAAAGCATACAGCGGAATGAGTCACGAGTTCTTACTTGGATATTCATTTGGTGGAAGCAAAAAAGCAGACGAGGAATTGAAAAAGAAATACGAGGAACAAATTGACAGTTTGCAGGCAGCTTTGGATGCAAAGGAAGCAGCTGAGCTAGAAAGGCAAAAAGAAATTGATGAGAAGTACAATAGCCTGATAGCTGAGGCTGACAGCTTGTTTGCCGCCGGTAAATACCAAGAAGCCAAAGCGTTATATGAAAAAGCAGCTGAGTTAAAGCCTGACGCACAACATGCCCAAGATAAACTAGCGGAGATCAATAGCTTACTGGGAGATAACTATTTAAAGGCAATTGCCAAAGCAGACGAGTTGTTCAAAGCACGGGATTACAAGGGAGCCAGGAAGATGTATGAAGAGGCACTCAATTACAATCCCAACGATGCTTACGCAAGAGATCGAATAACCAAAATTGATAAGATTATTGAGCTGTTTGAGAAACGGTACGACATGATTATCAAAGCAGCTGACGAACTATTTATGCAGAAAAATTACAAGTTAGCACGCGAAAAGTATGAAGAAGCACTGAAGTTCGATCCTAACTCGAGATACGCTAAGGACATGATTCAACTGATCGACACAAATAAAACTGGAGGGGAAATCCGAATGACGGACAGCAAAGACTTCCTAGACGAATTTGGAAATCCTGCAGCCAAGGGGTTTTATGTGGTGATGGCAGCATTTAAAAGCCAGACAAACGCTGACGGATTAGTAGCCAAGAAAGGCTACAAAAGACTTTTCAATAAAGTGCGCGGTTTTCACTATGTGTACATGAAAAGACTCGATACGTATGAAGACTCCAAGCAACTACTTTTGAACAAAGCTAGAAACGTCGCTGGAGATTCTTGGATTTACATTCTTAGGTAAGTCCTTTATCACCACAACCAACCCATCCCTTCATTCCGGAGTATTTAGCCCTGTTTTGGATCATTCGCTTCTGCACTTTAATCCTTTGCTTTTCTAGCGATTTAAAGGGTAACAATTGCACGTAAGTTATTCTGGGAAATAAATTCGACGAACACCCTTGAAAAATGATATTTTATTGTATCTTTGCCCCCCCTTAAAATAATCAGGTGGGTTTTACCAGATTGGGGTTATCGTAAAAAATAATTTTATCAATATGCCTACAATTCAACAGTTAGTTCGAAAAGGACGCGTAAAAATTACCAAGAAAAGCAAGTCAATTGCGTTGGGCTCGAATCCGCAAAGACGCGGTGTTTGTGTTAGGGTTTATACAACCACTCCAAAGAAGCCTAATTCCGCAATGAGAAAAGTTGCTAGGGTAAGATTAACAAATGACAAAGAGGTGAACGCTTACATCCCCGGCGAAGGACACAACCTACAAGAGCACTCAATTGTGCTTGTTAGGGGAGGCAGGGTAAAGGATTTGCCAGGTGTAAGATATCACATAATTAGAGGAGCGCTAGATACTGCAGGAGTTGATGATCGCACCCAACGAAGATCCAAGTACGGAACTAAAAAGCCAAAGTCCAAATAACAATTAAAACAAGCCGAAATTGAGGAGATCAAAAAGTAAAAGGAATCCATTACTACCCGACCCAAAGTTTAACGACACTACGGTTACGAGGTTTGTAAACAATTTGATGTACGGAGGTAAAAAGTCTAAAGCCCTCGAGATATTCTACAATGCGGTGGACATTGTTGAGGATAAGACCAAAGAAAATGGGCTGGAGGTTTTTAAGAAAGCCTTAGAAAATGTTATCCCTTCTGTTGAAGTTAAGAGCAGAAGAGTTGGTGGGGCAACATTTCAAATTCCACAAGAGGTCAGGCCTGATAGAAAAATTTCTCTCGGCATGAAGTGGATGATTAGTTATGCAAGAGCGAGAAACTCTAAGAGCATGCAACAAAAACTGGCCGAAGAAATTATGGCAGCATATAAGAGCGAAGGTGGAGCATTCAAGAAGAAAGAAGACACTAGAAAAATGGCAGAAGCCAATAGGGCATTTTCACATTTTAGATTTTAAGTAGGATTTAAGAAAGCGATGGCAAATTTAAAATTGACACGGAATATTGGAATTATGGCTCACATAGATGCCGGTAAAACGACAACTACTGAGCGAATTCTTTATTACACAGGTATAACGCACAAGATCGGTGAAGTTCATGATGGCGCAGCTGTTATGGATTGGATGGATCAAGAGCAGGAAAGAGGCATAACGATCACCTCTGCAGCAACTACTACGTATTGGGATTACAATTATGAAAAATACAAGGTCAACATTATCGACACACCTGGCCATGTTGACTTCACCGTTGAAGTTGAGCGATCACTGCGTGTACTTGACGGCGCTGTAGCTCTATTTTGCGCAGTTGGTGGTGTTGAGCCCCAATCAGAAACAGTTTGGAGGCAAGCTGATAAATACAAAGTTCCTCGTCTTGGTTTTGTTAACAAAATGGACCGTGCGGGTGCTGACTTTTTTAGTGTTGTAGAGCAAATTAAAGAGAGACTAGGGGCAAAACCAGTTCCGCTCCAGGTACCAATTGGAGCAGAGGATGATTTCAAAGGGGTGGTAGATTTGATTACAAATAAGGCCTTGGAATGGGATGAAGAGTCTCAAGGAATGACCTTTACGGAAGTTCCAATTCCAGATGACCTAGTTGAAACTGTCGCTGAGTGGAGGGAGAAGCTTGTGGAGGCAGTAGCAGAATATGATGATGTATTGTTAGAGAAATTCTTTGACGATCCTGATTCAATTACAGAAGCAGAATTAATGGAGGCTATTCGCAAAGCGACCATCGACATGTCTATAATTCCCTTGCTGTGCGGCTCCGCTTTCAAAAACAAAGGTGTTCAAACTATGCTCAATGCGGTCTGCTCGTATTTGCCGAGTCCGGTAGAAATCGAGGCGATTATTGGAATAAATCCCAAGACCGAAGAGGAAGAGTCTAGAAAGCCGGACCCATCAGAGAAGATGTGTGCATTGGCATTTAAGATCGCTACAGATCCATTTGTAGGTAGATTGGCATTCTTTAGAGTGTACTCCGGTGCTATTGATGCTGGCTCTTACGTTCTCAATGTTAGAACCAATAAGAAGGAAAGGATATCACGAATTTTTCAAATGCACTCTAATAAACAAAACTCTATCAAGAGAATTGAGGCGGGAGACATCGGTGCAGCAGTTGGTTTTAAAGATATTAGGACCGGAGATACGCTATGCGATGAGAAGAACCCGATTATTCTTGAATCCATGACATTCCCAGAACCTGTAATTGGTGTTGCAATTGAGCCCAAGACACAAGAGGATATGGACAAAATGGGTGTTGCCCTGAGTAAACTGTCAGAAGAAGACCCTACTTTCTCTGTAAAAACGGATGAGGACTCTGGGCAAACGATAATAAGCGGAATGGGTGAGCTTCATCTTGAAATTCTTATTGAGCGGATGAAGAGAGAATTCAAGGTTGAGTGTAATCAAGGACCTCCCCAAGTTGCTTATAAAGAAGCTATTCTTGGAACGGTTAACCATCGCGAAATATACAAGAAGCAAACCGGTGGCCGAGGTAAATTCGCGGATATTGAGTTTGTCGTTGAGCCAGCAGATGAAGATAAGCCAGGTCTTGAGTTTATCAATAAGGTCAAGGGAGGTAATATTCCCCGCGATTTCATTCCGGCTGTAGAGAAAGGATTCAAACAAGCCATGGTAAATGGAGTGCTTGCTGGTTATCCTATGGATAGCTTGAAGATCACATTAAATGATGGTTCTTATCACGACGTTGACTCGGATACACTATCATTTGAGATTT
The DNA here is from genome assembly GCA_002401055.1 of Bacteroidota bacterium. Classification (GTDB taxonomy): domain Bacteria; phylum Bacteroidota; class Bacteroidia; order NORP154; family NORP154; genus NORP154. The sequence continues at coordinate 1,621 of NVRZ01000028.1, read as the reverse complement.
GTGCCAAAACCGCCTATCGCCATGCTCTTCCCAAGGCGCAACCTATTTTATTAGAGCCTATTATGAAACTAGAAGTAGTAACTCCTGAAGAAAACATGGGAGATGTGGTAGGTGATATTAACAAAAGAAGAGGGCAAATGGAAGGAATGGACACTAAGGGAGGAAATCAGGTAATCAAGGCAATTGTTCCTTTGTCAGAGATGTTTGGATATGTTACTGCCTTAAGAACCATTACATCAGGCCGTGCATCTTCCACAATGGAGTTTTCACATTACAATGAGGTGCCAAAGAATATTGCCGAAGATATTATTACTAAAGTAAAGGGAACTGCGGAACCTGCTTAATTAAATTTTTATGACTCAAAAAATTAGAATAAAGCTTAAATCTTACGATTTCAATCTAGTTGATAAATCAGCTGAAAAAATCGTTAAGACGGTGAAGTCAACGGGAGCTGTAATTAGCGGGCCAATACCATTGCCAACTAAGAAGAGAATCTTTACAGTACTAAAGTCTCCCCATGTGAACAAGAAAGCGCGTGAGCAGTATCAACTATGCTCATACAGAAGACTAATGGATATTTATAGCTCTACACCCAAGACTGTTGATGCTCTGATGAAGCTCGAATTGCCAAGTGGTGTGGAAGTTGAAATAAAAGCATAACTAAGATGTCAGGAATAATTGGTAAAAAAGTCGGAATGACCTCAATGTTCAGTGAAGCTGGGAAAAACCTGCCTTGCACTGTTATTCAAGCTGGCCCATGTGTTGTTACACAAATACGGTCTGAAGAAATAGATGGTTACGATGCGATTCAGCTTGGATTTGATGACAAGAAAGAAAAAAACAGCACTAAGGCTGAAGTGGGGCACTTCAAGAAAGCCAATACTGCACCCAAATACAAAACTGTAGAGTTTAGGGATGCGGTCGCTATTCCTAATACAGAAGACGGCGTGTACAAGCTTGGCGACATTGTTGGTGTAGATATATTTAATGAAGGCGAGTGGGTTGACGTTGTAGGAACATCTAAAGGTAAGGGGTTTCAAGGCGTTGTTAAGCGTCACGGCTTTCACGGCGTTGGAGGTGCCACGCATGGTCAGCACAACAGATTGAGAGCCCCAGGTTCAATTGGTGCTGCATCTTATCCTGCCAGAGTGTTTAAAGGAATGAGAATGGGTGGCCGAATGGGTGGAGATAGAGTAAAAAACATAAATCTTCAGATTCTTAAAATTATCCCTGAAGACAATTTAATTGTGGTAAAGGGTTCTGTACCAGGTGCAAAAGGATCTTATCTGGTAATTGAGAAATAGAAATTGAAATGGAACTAGCTGTAATTGACATAAAAGGAAAGAAGACCTCCAAAAAAGCAAAGTTAAACGACGCAGTGTTTTGCATTGAGCCAAATGATCATGCAATCTACTTGGATGTAAAACAACATATGGCTAACAGAAGAACTGGAAACCATAAAGCCAAGGAAAGAGGTGACGTAAGGGGATCGAGAAGAAAAATAAGAAAGCAAAAAGAAATAAAAGAGCTTGAGCTTTAGGGGATCTTGACAGCTCGTAGTGATGAGGAGTTCGAGCAGAATAGACTGATCCAAGAATATGAATTCTTGAAAAAGAAAACT
>NVRZ01000027.1 GCA_002401055.1 Bacteroidota bacterium | reverse complement strand
ATCAATCCATGATGGCGGCAGATTGAGATTTACAAGTTCTGTAGCGAGAAATAAACTGTCATGTATCGTAATAGGTTTACGAACTACGTTTCTTGCGTATTCATGAAAATTTAGGATTTGGCTCGCCCTTCGGTCTACCAATGGTCTGCGAAAGATGATGAGTTCAATTGATTTATCGAACCAAAGTTGCCCAACTAGATTGGCAAGAAGCACAGAGGCTTTCTCGCGATTTACCCAGTCACTCAGCTGACTTTCATAGCCATTTGAGTGTCTTGTTCCTTGGTCTAATCCTTCTGTCTTTGAATCTGGATTATCCTGATTTTTCATTGAAAAGCCATATCATTCAATCAAGATCTGAAAGAACGTTTTGAGTTGGATTGCTTACCCTAAGTATGCTTTCAACAGCTTGCTTCGGGAAGTATGACGCAATCTACGAATTGCTTTTTCCTTTATTTGTCGAACTCTTTCACGAGTGAGATCGAACTTTGCCCCAATTTCTTCTAAAGTCAAACCATGGTTCATTCCAATTCCGAAGAAATATTTTACTACGTGTCGTTCTTTTTCTGTCAGAGTAGACAAGGATCTTTCAATTTCTTTTTGCAAAGACTCGGAAAGTAATGCTTTGTCGGCTTTCGGAGAATCTTGATTTTCCAAAACGTCGATTAAGCTATTCTCTTCTCCAGTAACAAACGGAGCATCCATGGACACATGTCGTCCAGAAACTTTTATCGTGTCTCTTACCTTTTCTTCTGTTACATCCAGCTCCTCGGCCAATTCATTAGGAGATGGCTCTCTTTCATAAGCTTGCTCCAATCTTGAAAATGCTTTGTTGATTTTGTTTAGTGATCCAACCTGGTTGAGAGGCAGACGCACAATTCTAGATTGCTCAGCCAACGCCTGAAGAATTGATTGACGAATCCACCACACTGCATAGGATATAAATTTAAAACCACGTGTTTCATCAAATCTCTGTCCAGCTTTAATTAACCCTAAATTTCCTTCATTTATTAAGTCAGGTAATGTTAATCCTTGGTTTTGATATTGCTTTGCAACAGATACCACAAATCTCAAGTTGGCCCGTGTCAGTTTCTCTAATGCGTCTTGATCCCCATCACGAATTTTCTTCGCCAATATTACTTCCTGTTCCGCAGTTATTAAATCTTCTCTTCCTATTTCTTGTAGGTATTTATCCAGCGATGCGCTTTCCCTATTCGTTATTGATTTGGTGATCTTCAGCTGTCTCATATTCTAGATTTATCTGCTCCCGTATCAGAGGATGGGGTTAGTAATTCGCCTTTTCTCAGTATACTTTACAATCCCGGCGGCCGTTTGGTAAAGCATAAATGTATACGTAAGATTACCAAGATTGTTTCGCGAAAATAAACCTTTTTTGATATAAACAGATACGCTTGATTGAAAAAAAATAAATATTTCTGGAAGCCTATAATTTGGGCTTTTAAATGCCAAATCCGTAGTACGCTTTTGCACCATTGGGATAAACACCTTCCAATAAGATCCCTCCTTTTTTATTCTTCAAGGCAGTGACAAGATCAGCAGTCGAGGTAATTTTCTTCTTGTCTATTTTAATGACAATGAATCCTTTTCTTATTCCTGCATTTTTAAGTTTACCTGATTCCAGTTCTGTGATTTGAACTCCGTTTTCCAAGCCTAGCTTGGCTTTGTGAGCTGCCGATAGAGTTTTAAATTTTGCTCCATATGAACTTGCTTCCGTTGTATTATTCACACTCAGTTCGGTCCTGCCAAATTGATTTTTCAGAACCAATTTAGCCGTCTTGACTTCACCGTTACGACGGAACGTAATATTGACTTTATCGCCAGGTCGAAAGCTCCCAATTTGTTCTTGTAGTTCTGGAACATTGTTGACTCCCTTGGACTCGACTTTGATTATTATATCACCTTCTTTCATTCCTGCGGCACGTGCAGCACCATTGTGTGAAATTCCACTTATATAAATTCCGCTTATGTCCTTAAGCCCTTTCTCTTCCGCTAGTTTTGCATCAACATTTCGAATGGATATGCCGATAAATGCTCGTTGTACTTTGCCAAATTCTTTGAGATCATTCACAACTTTTGCAACTATGTTTACCGGAATTGCAAATGAGTATCCAGAATAGGATCCGGTAGGAGATGCAATGGCCGAGTTGATTCCAATTAATTCTCCTCTGGTATTTACCAGGGCGCCCCCGCTGTTTCCTGGGTTAACAGCAGCATCAGTTTGTATGAAAGATTCAATTTTAAATTTATCTCTTAGTATATCTATGTTACGTCCCTTAGCGCTAACAATACCTGCAGTAACCGTAGATGTTAGATTGTAAGGATTGCCCACCGCCAATGCCCACTCACCAATTTTGACTAGATCGGAATTTCCGTACGCGATGTATGGTAGATCATTTGCTTCAATTTTTAGAAGGGAGAGGTCGGTTGATGGGTCCGTTCCAATAACTGTGGCACGATAGGTACGTCTATCGTTTAAGGTAATTTCAACTTCCTTAGCGCCTTTAATAACATGATTGTTAGTGACAATGTATCCGTCTTGCGATAGAATAACACCAGATCCAGACCCATGTCGCTCTGGACCTCGGTACTCATACTGCTTTTTGCTTTTGCCTTTCCCCCATAAAAATTCATAAAATGGATCAAAGTGCCTATAAGTCTCACCTGCAAAAACCGTTTTAACATGTACCACAGTATTGACAGTTCTCTCTGCGGCTGATGTAAAGTCAATTGTCCTTTCTGGCGTCGATTTCAGATTGGTAAATTGATAGCTAACCGGCGGAGCAGGCTCATTAAAGTTTACGGAGCTAATGATTGGAACGGGTTGATCTTCGTAAATTTTATAAACAGTGATTGTCATAAGGCTGGCCAGTGCAGCTACGGTGAATAAACCAATAAATCTTTTCATGATAGGTGATTATTAATGTTCAGTATTAGGATTTCAAAAACTGTGCCTAACACGTGTATTTAACGATTTGAAATTGCTGAAATTGCTCTTCATGATGCAGTATTAACAATTTTTAACATTTAAGTACATTTGGTAAAATTGCTTGTGGTAATTTTGACGCATAGTGAAGACCCTCTCATTTAGCAAATATCACGGTACAGGAAATGACTTTGTCATAATCGACAACAGGCAACATTCTTTCCCAAAGAATAATACCGAACTGATCGCCGAATTGTGTAATCGCCGCTTTGGTGTTGGAGCAGATGGCTTGATACTTCTGGAGGCTTGTGAGAGCAATGATTTCAAGATGATCTATTATAATTCAGACGGAAATTTGTCCTCAATGTGCGGTAACGGTGGAAGGTGTCTTGTTCATTTCGCGGCGAAGCTTGGCATAATTAATGATCAGGCTGTATTTGAAGCTGTTGATGGGGTTCATGACGCTACCATCAATGGAGATGTAGTAGAGTTAGGAATGAATGATGTAAATGATATTGAGCTTGGAGATGGTTATGGTTACATGGATACAGGTTCACCTCATTATCTGAGTTTTGAAGAGGATATTGACGAGTTGGATCTGGTACTTAAAGCCCACGAAATAAGATACAATGACAGGTTTAAAGAGAAGGGAACAAATGTGAATTATTTGCAAATGAATGGAACCACTCTTAAAATGCGTACATACGAGAGGGGAGTAGAGGCTGAAACTTTGTCTTGCGGAACTGGTGTTGTTGCCGCGGCCATATATGCAGACGTCTTGGGAAAGACCACGTACGGAGAAGGAGGAATTAAATTAAGCACTAAAGGAGGAGATGTAAACGTTAAGTTTCAAAAAAATGAGGGTAATCATTATTCGGAAATAAAATTAATTGGTTCTGCTACTTTTGTATATAAAGGTGAAATAAATGTTAGGCTATAGAGTAAGCAATATCGAAAATATTCCGACGAAGCGAGTGACGAAATTTTTCGCTGAAGGGGCCTACATTATCTTATTGTACTCGAATCGAATTCCTCCTCACCTTTCCTTTATGTTTAATGGGTTGGTGTATTCTCTGAGTGTTAGTGGCCCAAAGGTCGGTTTGAAATTTGAAGAATTGCAAAGACTAACAGTTAAAAAGAATATTGAGTGTCTGTATTTTAAACTGACGGAGCCTGATTTTGGAGGAAATAGCAAGGCAATACACAATCTACTTAAGATTGTAACCACCAGGTATAAAACCGTTGATCCTTTAATAGCAACGTGCTTGTATCCAATCCGAGATTTCAGCATTAAGGCATATGGAGTTGATGTGACAAATGTTCGATTTATTTTTGATTTGTTGCCGATTCTATACAAACACAATTTGATTCTGGGGTGTTTCCAACAGAATATGGACGATATCGTCTATGCAGGTGACTTCACGCTTAGAAATTACACCATGTCAGATATAGAGAATTGTATCAATCAATATAAAGAAGCTATAGAACAATGATACTTACAGGTAAAACGCTGAAGCTAAGGGCATTGGAATTGAGCGATGTAGATCTGCTCTATACTTGGGAGAATAATACTAACATCTGGAATGTTAGCAACACAATTGTTCCGTTCTCACGTGAGTCGATCGAGCAGTTTGTGACTTATGAACGGGACATATACTCAGATAAACAGTTACGTCTAGTTATTTGCTTGATAGAAAACGAAAAGGCTATAGGCTGCGTTGATTTGTTTGACTATGATATGCGCCATCAACGCGCAGGTGTAGGCATCCTAATTGCTGATGAATCACAAAGAAAAAAGGGCATGGCTAGTGAAGCCCTGCATATATTAAAGGAATACGCGAGTGAGACTTTGATTCTTCATCAGCTGTATTGTAATATTCCTGCAGACAATAAGAAGAGCATAAGTCTCTTTGAGAAGGCCGGGTTCGTTCAAATTGGCGTGAAAAAGGATTGGATTAAAACTAAGAATGGATGGCTGGATGAACACTTGCTCCAGTTGATACTTAACCCGTGATGACTACCAAGAAGGGGAGCTCTTCTTTTCTCAAAATAATTCTGCTTTTACTATTTCTAGCAATATGCGCTGGATTTGGATATTTTGGATTTACTAAATACAAAAGTGTTTACGACCCAAATGTGAATCTTAGTGGAATTGACAAAGCCTACTTATTCATTCCAAGCGGATCTACCTATAATGATCTTGTTGATCTGTTGACGACGAGCAACTACCTGATAGACAATAGCTCATTTGAATGGGTGGCAGAGAGAAAAAATTTGAGCAACAATATCCATCCTGGAAGGTATCTAATAAAAGACAACATGAACAATGATGATCTGGTCAATTTGTTGAGATCGGGTAGTCAGGTGCCCGTGCAGGTAACATTTAGCACAGTGGCATCCAGAGAAATCTTTGCCGGAAAAATTGCCAGACAGATTGAGGCGGACTCCTCGCAGATAACCGAGCTTCTGCATGATGGCGCTTATTTGGAAAGCGTGAATTTTAGTTTAATCAACTGGCAGGCATTGTTGATTCCCAACACCCATGAATTTTATTGGAATACATCCGCACAAGGATTCATGGATAGGCTGGTGGCGGAGTATAATATCTATTGGAGTGAATCAAGAACGAAACTGGCCGATGATATTGGTTTGAACATAATGGAGGTGTCTGTATTGGCGTCAATAATTCAAAGGGAAACGACAATGAACGATGAAAAACCAATAATAGCGGGTGTATACTTAAATAGATTAAAAAGAGGCATGAGGTTGGAGGCGGATCCAACATTAATATATGCGCTAGGAGATTTTTCTATAAAAAGGGTATTGGATGTACACAAAGAAATTGATTCTCCATACAATACTTATATCCATTCTGGCTTGCCTCCAGGACCAATTTGCACGCCTACCACGCAATCCTTGGAAGCAGTCTTGAATGCAGAGGCGCATTCCTATTTGTTTTTCTGTGCCAAAGAAGATTTCTCTGGCTACCACAATTTCGCGATTACTTACGCTCAGCACAGAGTTAACGCCAGAAAGTTCCAAAGGGAGTTGAACAAACGAAGGATATGGAAATAATTTGAATACGAAAATCGAATATATACGAATTACGAAAGGATCAAAGTTGGTGTCTTTAATACTGTGTAAAAACCAACCTTGACACGAGTATAACTTTAGGTCGTATATGTCTAGTTTTGTATGAATTTGGGAATACAGGCTAGTTCGTTTTCGTACATTCGCATTTTTCGTATTTCGTAAAACCTATTGATAATGAGTGATATAAAATTTGGAACAGACGGATGGAGGGCGATAATTGCCAAGGAGTTCACAGTTAATAATGTAGCTAGAATAACTCAGGCTACTGCATCCTGGCTATTAGATAACTATGAGAATCCATCGGTGGTAATTGGGCACGATTGCAGGTTTGCTGGTCCATTATTCGCGGAAACAGCGGTTAAGGTTTTGGCGCATAATAAGATCAAAGTATTTATGGCCCATAAGGTGGCGAGTACTCCAATGGTGTCACTTGCCAATGTAAAGTTAAACGCAAGCGCTGGCATCGTGTTAACTGCCAGTCATAATCCACCTAGCTACCATGGTTTTAAATTGAAAGGAAGTTATGGCGGACCATTACTACCAGATGACATTGCTAAAGTTGAGGCGCATTTGCCTAAAACAAATGAAATTGATTTAGATGCAATTGAAATGGATGAGCTCAAAGCATCTGGTCTTCTGGAAATCGTAGATCTAGAACAAATGTATGTGGACCAGGTAACCGCTAATTTTGATTTAGATTTAATTAATAACTCTGGGTTAAAGCTAGGTTATGACGCGATGTACGGTGCAGGACAAGATGTTATGAAGAGACTTCTGCCAGGTATCGATTTCCTTCATTGTGATCACAATCCATCCTTTATGGGTCAAGCTCCTGAACCTATTCTTAAGAACTTGCAAGAGTTTTCTGAATTGGTGAAGAACTCAGATATCCAGTCAGGATTGGCTACCGATGGAGATGCTGACAGGTTGGGAATGATTGATACAGATGGCACTTTCGTGGATTCTCATCATTTGATTTTGCTTCTTATTCATTATTTGTGTAAGTACAAGGGCGAAAAGGGAAAGGTTTGCACAGCATTTTCTACGACTGTTAAAATCAAAAATATGTGTGAGCATTATGGCTTGGAATTAGAAGTGGTCCCTATTGGCTTTAAGCACATATGTGAAATCATGATTAATGAGGACATACTGATTGGGGGAGAGGAATCTGGAGGAATAGCAATTAAAGGGCACATTCCAGAAAGAGATGGTATTTGGATGGGACTGATCATATGGGAGTTTATGGCCAAATCAGGTAAGACGCTGAGGGAACTGATTGATGAGGTTTATGAAATTGTGGGCACCTTTGCGTTTGAGCGCTCTGATCTGCACATTAAAGAGCAACAGAAGCTAGATATCATTGAGAAGTGTAAAAGCGGCGCTTACGAAAGCTTTGGTTCTTATAAAGTGGAGAGATTGGATGATTTGGATGGCTTTAAATATTTCTTCAATGACAACGAATGGTTCATGATCCGTGCCTCAGGTACAGAGCCGGTTTTACGTACTTATGCCGAATCTGATTCTCGTGAGAATGCATTGAAAATTCTCAAGGCAGGATACGATACGCTACTGAATTGATGCTCAGGTATCATGAAATGTCCTTCTAACTTCTGAACTGGGACAGGCCTTAGAAACTAAATGATTAAATTAGTGGGTCAACTCAGACTACTTTCAGAATGAAAAGAGTATTCCTGTTCGTTTTGCTTTTATGCCTAACTGCTACTGGTAGTTTTGCTCAGGGAGAGGGAAATAATTGGTATTTTGGAATTTATGCTGGGTTAAATTTTAGTACGAACCCTCCAACCATATTGAACGACGGACACCTTACTACCAGTGAGGGATGTGCGGCTGTATCCAACAAATTAGGCGTTTTATTATTCTATACAGATGGATCTTTGGTTTGGGATGCCAATCACAATATTATGCCCAATGGTACTGGATTGTTTGGAAATCCGAGTTCAACCCAATCTGCAGTAATTTGCCCCAAGCCCGGAACTTATAACTACAGCCTGAAACGATTTGACGGCTATTTCATCGTAACGATTGACTACAACGCGGGTTCGAATGGTGTGAGATTCAGCGAGGTAGATATGACTATGAATGGTGGGATGGGAGACGTTCTAACAGCCAACAAAAACACGTTGCTCTTTGGAACAAATACTACTGAAGGTGCGAATGTCGCCAGACATGGTAATGGATGTGACTATTGGATTATTGCCAAAACAGTCGGTAGCACTGATATAAATACCTACTTGATTACATCAGCTGGCGTTAACACGACTCCAATAGTTAGCACTGCAGTATCAACCGGTATGGCCCATGTTGGTTCGGTAAAGGTATCTCCCAACAATAAATTGGTCTCAATTGTAAACAACAGTACGCCAAGCGTAGAGGTGTTTGATTTTGACAATTTTAATGGGGTGCTCACCTCTAAGTTTTTTCATGACATGCCTTGGTTAAATAATTATAGAGCTTATTCTTCAGAATTCTCTGCTGATAATAATCTTCTGTACACAGCCACTCTGAACAACCCAAGTATTTATCAGTATGATTTAACGTCTGTTAGCAATGCCGCCTTTCAGGCATCAGAAATATTAATAGGGACAACAGCGAATACGAATGGTTATCGAATGTGTGCGCTTCAAATGGCTCCCAATGGTAAGATATATGCCTCCTTGCAGAGCTTAGATTACATCGGAGTAATCAATAATCCAAATGTGGTGGGAACGGGTTGTAATTACGTTGACAATGGACAGAGTATTGCAGGAGTTAATACTTTCTCTGGAACGAACATGATTGCCAGACTAGGACTACCTGCATTCCCTTCATTTTTTATTACTCAACCCGTTACCATTGTGGCAAGCAACTTGTGTTTTCAAGATCAAACTGTTCTTCAATTATCGGACACAAATGATGTGGACCTTATTGAATGGACAATTGTTGACATGAACTTCAACTTAGTAACACAGTCAACCAGTTTTGAGCCCACAATTCAGTTTAGTGATTCTGGGCAATACCTTGTAAGTGCCATCGTGCATTACCCTTGTTTTATTGATTCTTCGGTTTTTGATACAATAAGGATAACTTACATTAACCCTGTAAAGCTTGGCGCTGACACGCTTCTGTGCACCGGTGACAGTTTAATAATTGATGCAGGTCCTGGCTATGATAATTATATATGGAGCACTGGAGATACCACCCAGACTACTGTCGTAAATTCAAGTGGCCAATACATTGTTCAGGCACTGATGCAAAGTGACGACTCAGTTTGTGTGGAAAGTGATACTATCCTGATCATAACTTCACCAATTCCCATTTCGGATTTTACAGCCACGACTGCCTGTTTTGGAACAGCGACTGCCTTTACAGATATTTCTAATCCTAATGGGGGCACAATTACAAATTGGGAATGGGATTTTGACAACGATGGACAAACTGATACCACCATTCAAAATCCTGTATATACTTTCCCAAGTGCTGGAAGCTTTCCCGTTAATTTAAAAGTGTCTAGCGCAGGAGGATTTTGTTCTCACGACACAACTATAATAGTTCTGGTAAATGCAATGCCCGCTTCAAACTTTGGATTAACGGATGTATGCACGGATGATGCTGTTATATTTTCTGATTCGTCCACCCTTAGCAGTGGAACTATCGTTTCCTACGCCTGGGATTTTGGAGATGCCCCTCCTTCAGGAACATCTACTCAGCAAAACCCAACGTATACTTACAGTACACCAGGTACTTTTATCGTTATACTTACTGTAACTTCAGATAGCGGATGTATTGATGTGCAGGGAAAGTCAATCGATGTGTTTCCTGTTCCCAATGCTTCTTTTACCGCATCAAATGCCTGTCTTTACGATGCTGTTGCATTCAGCAACACTTCAACAATTAACAGTGGCAACATCATCGGTTGGCAATGGGATTTTGGAGATTTGGATACTTCGCTATCAGAAAATCCCAGTCACCTTTATGATATGGATGGTACTTACAATGTGTCTTTGGTAATTACTTCTGACAACAATTGCTCTGACACCATTAGTCAGCCAATAATAATTTATCCGGTTCCTATTGCAATCTTTAGCTGGACTGACGTATGCCTTTACGATCCTGCAGTTTTTACTGAAAGTTCAACGGTAAGTAGTGGAAATATTATCGCTTGGTACTGGGAATTTGACGATGGTAGCACCTCAACTTTGCAAAACCCTACATATTCTTATTCGGCTGATGGTGGCTATGATGTTAGTTTGATTGTACTCACCGACAACGGCTGTGTGGATACAACACTAGAGGCTCTGACAATATATCCCGTTCCGGTTGCTGGCGTGTCAGCGGCTGATGAATGCCTTAATGATCCGGTGACGTTTACAGATGCTACTATCATCAATTCGCCGGGTAGCGTTAATAGTTGGACTTGGGACTTTGGTGATGGCTTCGGAACATCGAATGCACAAAGTCCTTTTTATACTTACGCAACCTCAGGCACGTATAATGTTATTCTCACAGTGACATCAGTTAACAACTGTATTGACGACACTATGTTCACTGTTGAGGTTTATCCTTTACCAGTAGCAGGCTTCACTGCTGATACACTGAGTGGCTGCGAACCACTGTGTGTAAATTTCACGGATACAACTACTATATCTAGTGGCACAATTGCCAGCTGGGATTGGGATTTTGGCGATGGAAATACATCTACCGCACAGAATTCTCAGAATTGTTACTCGGCAATTGATGAAAGTACTTCTCTTATTACTTCTGTTACCTTGGTGGCAACGTCTTCTTACCAATGTTCATCAACGCTTACGATAGGCGGAATGATAACAGTCTGGCCGAAGCCAATTGGAAATTTTATGGCAGGGCCACAACCTACTACTCTTCTCTCCTCAGTAATCGATTTTCGCGACCAATCTTTGGGAGATGTGACCAGCTGGACCTGGGATTTTGGAGATAGCGATACGCTTTTCGGTATTGATTCGGCAGCTGCAAATCCATCACATTTATATGTGGATACAGGCACTTATGTTGTAAGGCAAATAATAAGTAATCAATACGCATGTCGCGATACAGCGTATCACCCCATAACAATAGATCCGGCGTCGATTATGCACGTACCTAATAGCTTTACCCCAAATGGAGATGGTATAAATGAAGGTTTTTTACCGAAGGGAATTGGATTTGCAGCACGTAAATACGAGATGCGAATTTATGACCGTTGGGGAGATTTAATTTTTAAAACGGAGGATGTCAATTTACCCTGGTACGGCACAGCAAACAATGGCCGAAAAGTTGTCCAGACCGACGTGTACATCTGGATGATACTGGCCACGAACATGCAGGGTGAAAAGCACACGTCAATTGGACATGTTACGCTTATACGGTAGTTATATGCAAGCTATATGAAGAGTGTATTAATACTTTGTCTCTTATTTTTTGCTCCATTTGCATGCTTGAATTGTTTGGCGCAAAACATTAGCACGGATCAGCTGTTAATCAGAGCTTTCAAATTGGCCCATGATCCCAGTAAATCTGATCGTAGTTCGGAACAAATTGACTCTGTTGAGCATTACTACTCTCGCTATCTAGCAAACGCAGAAAATAGTGACACCAATTATTCATTGGGACTATTTCTCGCATCGGATTATTATGCCAGTAAACGCGACTCCGAAAAAGAAGAAAAATTGCTTATGAAGTTTTTAAAACAAGAATTACCAATTCAGTATTCCATTACACTAGAAATTGACTTAAAACCCAGAAATTACTTTGTTCGAGTTAATGAGCGTCTTGCAATAATAAGGCTCAAGCAAAAGAAATATGCTGCTGCGCTAGAATTCATGCAAAATATACAGGATAAATCACTTTCCCATTTCTGTGGTAACTACCATTTGACTATTGAACCCAAGCGAGCAGATTTAGTATCTGATATCTACATTGGCTTAAACAAACCTGATTCGGCAATTGATGTAATGCTTCCATACATTTTCAATGAATACAACCGAGACCTTACCCAATTCAACAAGAAACTGATTCAATTGTTAAGTGAAAAGTATGGAGCAGAAAAAGTTAGAATTGAGACCGAAAAAGCATTTCGTGAATTTTATGGTACAGTTCAACACAGTAATGACACAATATTAAAGAAAGACTATTATGTTAATTTGTTTGGGACAGCTCTGAAAATCACAAAACTCAGCGACGATGCCTCTAAAGACGATGAGTTGGATATTATTAGGACGTATAGCACCGTTCTTTGGGAATCAAATTTTTATAAGCAATTAGAAGAAGAGTAGCCTGCATATAACAAAGGGTTTGGCGCAATGGTGCTTGAGTACCATTTTTCGTAACTTGTGGTATGCGTTTGAACAGTTGGTGGTGCTATAGCGGTAGAGCACCACAGCGCAAACCCGGGCTGTTAGAAAACTTAAAAAGGCGTATGAAAATACTTAAAGATTTATTAGAGCTTCAGAAGGAAAATGTTATTTCGCAAGAAACAGCTACTAGTATCATAAAGTATTACGAGTCCCAAAAAGGAAATACCACCAATCGACTAATTCTTGTTTTCGGAATCTTAGGAGCCATTTTAATTGGCCTGGGGTTAATTCTTATTCTAGCTCACAACTGGGATGAACTTCCGCGCTTACTTAAAACTTCATTAGCTTTTATTCCACTCATCATCAGTCAAGGTTTATGCTTATATGGATTGCTTAAAAAACAGGATAATGCAGTCTGGGTTGAAAGTAGTTCAACTCTTCTATTTTTTACCATCGGTGCGAGTATTGCTTTAGTAGCACAGATATATAATATACCAGGAAATACTGCCTCATTTTTATTTACATGGATGATCCTAAGTCTTCCTGTTATTTACCTATTGAGATCGTCGATTACAGCTATACTATTTGTATCGGGAATTACCTACTATGCTTGTCACACTGGATATTGGAACTATCCTTCAGAAGGAAAAATTGAATATTGGGCTCTGTTCGCAATGGTGTTGCCACATTATTATTTATTATACAAGAACAAACCCAAGAGCAATTTTATGACTATTCTTAACTGGTTGATTCCAATTTCTGTCATTATTACTCTTGGAACTATTGGCAGATCTTCCGAATACATCCTTGCCATAGCATATTTTAGTTTGTTTGGCTTACTTTATTTAATTGGCGATTCGGAGTTTTTTAGTAGCCAAAGTGCAAGAATAAATGGCTATAAATCGCTAGGTGCTACCGGTATGATTTCATTGTTGCTAATTTATAGCTTCGACGAATTTTGGGAACATTTACGAAGGCGAGATTTAATATTTTCTGAAATAGTAGCTACCCCTGAGTTTGTCGCTTCAATCATTATTTCAATTTTGGCTTTGGTTCTTTTCATTATTCAAATAAAAAAAGAATCCGTAAAGAACATTAAGCCTTTATCTCCTCTCTTTTTAATATTTATCATGGTATTTATTCTTGGTTTATTCTCTAACCTTTCTGTAGTAATTATTAATCTAATTGTGTTCTCTCTAGGAATATTGACAATTAAAGAAGGAGCTAAATTGGATAATTTGAGAATTTTAAACCATGGTTTGCTACTAATTACGATTTTGGTTGTATGTCGGTTTTTTGACACAGATTTAAGCTTTATTCTAAGGGGTGCTTTATTTGTTTTCGTTGGAATCGGTTTTTTTGCAACAAACTATTGGATGCTTAAAAAAAGAAAATCAAATGGTTAGTAGAAAATTAATTGTGGCTTTATTTATTATTACGGCAATTTCTCAATTGGCTGTGCCAGCAAAAATGATATTTGATAGAGAAGATATTATGGCTGAGGGAAAAGACTATAAGTTTAAAACAGAACCTATTGATCCATCGGATCCGTTTAGAGGTAAGTACATTACACTTCGATTTGAGGAGGATCAATTTGAGGTTCAAGATTTAGAAATCTGGGAACGAGGTGAGCCAATATATTTAGAACTAGAATCGGATGATAATGGCTTTTCAAAAATTAAATCTGTTGCGAAAAGCAAACCATTGAATAGCGGTGACTTCCTTAAAGCTATGGTCAGATACGCTCATGGTACTAACTCAGAAAAGTTGACGATACAGTTTCCCTTCGACAGATATTACATGGAGGAATCTAAGGCATTTGCCGCTGAACAAGCGTATGTAGATGCGCTAAATGATACAAGCCAAATTACTTATGCCTTGGTAGCAATAAAGGATGGTGAATCAGTTCTAAAGGATGTTCTGATTAACGGTGTCCCTATAAAGGAAATAGCAAAAGCACGAGCAGAAAATAGTAAATAACGATTTGCTAACAACGGCTATACAGCTTGGCTACTTTTAACTATATTCATCATACAGCTAGTCACACGCCAGATGTTTTGATCAGCCTTACGACTGACCAACACGCGACGACTGTTCGGTCTACCGTTACACTAGCCCGTAAGTGTTGTAAAAATAGAGGGAAGGCTACCGCCTTTACAAAGTGATAAAACAAACCGCGTAGTTCAGTTAGCTCACTTCAACCCTCTTCCTCAATAACTCAACTATTTCTCTTTTATTTTTGATATTTTTTCTGGGTTAGTATATTTGCGCTCTCTTTGTCAGTTCAGAAGGGCTATTTAGGATAGAAATGGATATTACAGTTGAAGGTCTAACCAAGTATTACGGCGTACAAAAAGCAGTCGACAATATTTCTTTTACCGTAAAAACAGGTGAGATATTAGGATTTCTCGGTCCTAATGGTGCCGGCAAGACCACCACCATGAAAATTTTAACCTGCTACATTGCCGCCAGTGCAGGAGTCGTGACTGTTGGCTCTCACAACGTTGCAGATGATCAGGAAATCATCAAAAAATCAATTGGCTATTTGCCTGAGAACAATCCTTTGTACACGGAAATGCCTGTTATGGAGTACCTAGCATATGTGGGTGAACTTCAAGGTGTTTCATCAGCAATGATGAGGGAAAGGATAGGGGAGATGATAAGGACTTGCGGCCTCAATGAGGAAAAGCATAAAAAGATTGAAGAGCTCTCTAAAGGGTATCGTCAAAGAGTTGGATTGGCACAGGCCATGATTCATGATCCTGAAATATTGATACTCGACGAACCAACTTCTGGTTTGGATCCAAATCAGATAGTTCAAATCAGAGAACTCATAAAGAGCCTTGGCAAAAAGAAGACTGTGATACTAAGTACACATATACTTCCGGAGGTTGAGGCCACATGTGACAGGATATTGATTATTAATAAAGGAAGTATTGTGGCTGATGGCACAGCGGAAACCCTTAGAAAACAGGCTCAGGGCCAAGAGCTGTTGACCATAAAAATAGAAGGTGGAACGGGAGATGAGGTTATCACTGCGATACAGGCAATCGACACGGTAGAGATGGTTGATCCGATTAGTAAAGACAATCTTACGCTCACAGTTCAGAGCAAAGCGGAGGCGTCATCTGTGAAAGCAATTTTTGATTTATGTGTATCCAAGAAATGGTACCTACTGCAATTAACGCCTTTGGAAACGAGGTTGGAAGATATATTTAGAGATTTAACGCTGAATTAAATGAGAATTATCTGGATCATAGCCAAACGTGAGTTAAAGTCATTCTTTGATTCTTTAACCGCATACATCATGCTTATTATTTTTCTGGGCTTGAGTGGTTTCTTTACATGGCTTTATGGATCAGATGTGTTCCTGGTTGGACAGGCAAGCTTGCAGTCTTTCTTCGGAGTCGCTTATTGGACGTTGTTCTTCTTTACGCCAGCCATTACCATGAGAACCATTGCCGAGGAAAAGAGAACCGGTACAATCGAGCTAATCCTCACCAAGCCCATCACCGATTGGCAGCTGATAGTTGGAAAATACCTAGCCTGTCTGATGTTAATAGGCATTGCACTCTTATCTACATTGCCCTTTTACTTTACAGTAGCCAACATCGGTCCCGTTGATCATGGTGCAGTTGTATGCGGTTATATCGGATTACTCCTGATGAGTTCAGCATATATTAGTATCGGTATATTTTCTAGCTGCGTTACCAACAATCAAATCGTTTCGTTCTTAATGTCACTTCTAATAGGAATGTTCTTTTTAATCATTTTTCAGGCGCTTTCAAGCAATTTTACTGGCATCATAGGATCTGTACTCAACTATTTGAGTATCGCAGATCATTATCAATCCATGTCCAGAGGAGTAATTGACTCGCGGGATATAATTTATTTTGTTTCTATTACCATGTTTGCTTTGATGATGGCTGAATCATATCTGATAAGAAGAAATCTGAGTGAGAAATAATGTTTAACAAGAAAACGCTGAAAATAAGATTGTTGCTCATTACCATTGTGCTGGTATTGGTCAATGTGGCGGCAGATCGCTTTTGGTTTCGATTGGATTTCACTGCTGATCAGAGGTATACGCTGAGCAATGCTACGCTTAATATCTTGGAGTCAATTGACCAGCCCGTTACGGTTAGTGCATACTTTTCAGAGGACCTTCCACCACATATAGTTGATGTGCGCAATGATTTTATGGATCTACTTATGGAGTATGTAAAGCGTTCCAATGGACAAATAGTTTACGAATTCATTAATCCGAACGAAAGCGAAGAAACAGAACAGCAAGCACAGCAGCAAGGCATAACGCCTGTAATGGTTAATATAAGAGAGCGGGATCAGGTAAAGCAGCAGCGGATCTACCTGGGAGCGATCATACAAATAGGAGAAAGTAAGGACATCATTCCTTTTATTCAGCCCGGCGCAGCAATGGAATACGCCCTGTCTTCCACTATTAAAAAATTATCTGTTATGGATAAACCGAAAATTGGAATTGTCCAAGGCATTGGTGGTCCATCTATGCAGGCTATACAGCAAGTCTTGGCTTTATTATCTGTCCTTTATGATGCTGTACCAGTTGATTTGTCATCAGGGAAACCTATTCCTCAACATCTTAAGGCCATAGCCATCATTGCTCCCAGAGATACGCTTGGAATGCAAGAATTTCCCCTGCTCGAAAATTACATCAACAATGGCGGAAATGTACTTATTGCAATGAATAGGGTAGATGGAGATTTGAGCCAAGGCATGGGAGCTCCGATTGCCACAGGGCTGGAATCCTGGCTAGCTGCCAAAGGTATTATAGTGGATGATAATTTTTTGGTTGACGCCAGTTGTGGAGCGGTGAGCGTGAGACGGCAACAGGGTATGTTCACTTTTAACCAACAAATTCAGTTTCCTTATTTTCCTCTGATCACAAATTTTTCAGATCACGTGATTACGAAGGGTATTGAGTCAGTAATGTTGCCATTTGCCAGTGGAATTACTTACGACGAAAGTGACACTAATTTGAGAGTTACAGTTTTGGCAACTACCTCTAAAAAATCAGGAAAAGTGAGTTCAAATGTACAGTTTGATGTATCAAAGCAATGGTCTGAGAATGACTTTCCCATTGAAAATCAAGCTGTGGCTATATTGGCTGAGGGTCCTAGGATTGGAAATGGTAATTCTAAAATTGTGGTTTTTGGTGATGGAGATTTCGCTGTAAATGGTGAGGGTAGGGCAGCTCAGCAAATTCAGCCCGACAATGCCAACTTACTGGTTAATGCTATCGACTTTTTATCTGATGACACTGGATTAAATGAATTGCGAACAAAAGGAGTAACCTCAAGGCCAATTGATCCTGATCTGGAAGATGATACAAAGACAATGATCAAGTACACGAACTTTTTGTTGCCCATTATTCTGATTATAGTCTATGGTCTTGCAAGAACACAGATGCGAAGAAGGGAACGGTTAAAGTGGATGGAGGAGAGTTATGTTTAAAAAGATTTCTAATAAGACCTTACTGATTGTAATTTCTGTTCTTGCAGCGATTGTGCTAATCGTAAACTACATCGATTCCCGAAAGAGCAATAGAACCTTTAGAGAGGTTCTGGTACAGATTGATTCAACTTCTGTAACACAGATATTACTGTATCCAAAGGCAACCGATCATGAGGAGGTTAAGTTGGAGAAAATTGGTGACTTATGGCAAGTGACGCTACCGAATGGAAAGAAGGCCGTGGTGCCTGTAGATAGAATACAAGGATTAATAGTTGAGTTGGAAAGGATTAAACCAATGCGCCTTGCTGCTACCAAGCCGTCAAGATGGAGCGATTTTCAAACAGACACCTCTGGAACGAGGGTGAAGGTTATAGAAGGAGAAACAACGACCTTAGACATTATCATTGGGCGCTTCGACTTTGACCAGCAGGCAAGATCGGCAACTTCATTTGTAAGATTGTATGATGATTCAAGCGTATACGCGGTAAACGGGTTTTTGGAGTTGAGCTTTAATCAGGGTTACGACAACTTCAGAGATAAGGTAATTATCCAAACCACCGCAGCCACGATTCTTCAGGTGAATTTTGTATATCCTGATTCTTCCTTCGCTATTGTAAAAAACAATGACACGTGGTTGATTGACGACTTAGAACTTGATTCTACACAAGTAGCTTCTTACTTGAATGCTCTTTCCAATATCAATGGAAATCAATTCGTTGATGATGCCGACCAAGCGTTTATTAGCAATGCAACGTACAGCTTACGCGTAGAGACCATGGATGCGGGAACAATAACTATTGACGCGTACATCGATTCTACAAGAAGCATTGTTAACTCCAGTCAAAATCCCGACTCCTACTTTAACGGGCACATCAATAATCTGACGAAAGCACTTTTTGTTGGGTCCTCAAAATTTTTACCAGTTCAATAGTTCATTTTCTCTTTTTAAAGGTGAGAATAGGATAGGCTATATGCTATCTTTGCGCAAAATTTTAATATTTATTAGCTAAAATAGAAGGCAGTGAGAATAGGAATTATCATCGGAAGAATAGGCGGCGTTGATGGAGTTGCATTGGAGACGGAGAAGTGGATACAGGTATTTCAACGCATGGGACATGAGGTCTTCATCCTCTCTGGTCAATTTGAGGAAATTGAGATAGATTTAAAGCACGAGACGCTGTTTCCTGTTTTATCTTTCTTCTCTTCAGAATGTGCGTGGGAGCAAAATCGAGCGTTCTTTGACCCTACTGATGACGCGGATGAGCTCATGTCTGATATCCAAAGTGTGGCGCAAGGCATAACGAACAAAATCAAAAGCTGGATTAGCGACAATCAAATTGATGTACTGATTTCTGAAAATGCGTCGGCCTTGCCATCACACCTGTCAATGGCTGTAGGAATTTGGAAAGCCGTTGAAGAAACCGGAATTCCAACCATTACTCACGATCATGACTTTTATTGGGAGCGAGGAGATAGATATGTTTCACCTCATGAGGAAATCAATAAAATGGTACACAGTTTTTTCCCTTTAAAGCTAGCTGGGGTAAAACATGCAGTGATCAACACTTATGCAAAGGAAACTCTAGAGGAAAAGTTTGGTCTGGATTCAGTCGTTGTTCCCAATGTTATGGATTTTGACATTCCTTATGGCTTACTTACAGAGGACAACAAGCAGCTTCCGAAAGACTTGGGCCTGGATGAAAGCGATATTCTGTTGTTTCAGGTTACAAGGATTGTTGGAAGAAAAGGAATTGAAGTGGCGATTGATTTGATCCATCGACTGGATGACAAGCGCGTTAAGTTGGTGATCACTGGCAATCACAATGATGACGAAGGAGGCAAATACTATAAGAAGCTGGTCAATCAGATTCATGATTTACATTTATTTAATCAGGTAATTTTTACTGACGGAAGCATACAAAACCATTCTTGGCGGGGTCACCATGGGAGCATGAAGTATTCACTTTCAGATGCCTATGCACACGCTAATTCCTGTACTTACTTTAGTACCTATGAGGGTTTTGGAAATGCCTTTGTAGAGTCTGTTTTGGCTAAAACGCCAATATTTGTAAATAACTATGAGCCCGTATATATGCCTGACATCGGGAGCAAAGGATTTAAGGTTGTTATGCTGGAGAAAAACGAGCTTACTGATCAGGCAGTGGATGATATGAGAGAGATTATTTACGACAGTAAACTCAACAAAGAAATCGCGGATTTCAATTTTGAGATCGGTAAGAAGAACTTCTCATACTCGGTTCTTCAAGAGAAGTTAGAAGAGTTGCTTATCTTTTAGTCCTTATGACAACAAAAGATTTGATGGTACAGCTGAAAAGCGAAGAGGTTAATACGTGGTTCGACCTTGGTATTTTCATGGACAAGGTCCGGGATAACCAGGGTATTGACAATCCACTGAGTGAAACCATCACTTTTGAAAAGTATAAAAAGGAGTTATCTGAAGGCGGTATAGGATTTCTTACTTATCAGTTCGCAGTTGATGGCGTTACAGTGGAAATCCAGAAGTATAGCATAGCGCTTAGAGCGATGCTTCCTGATATAAAGATTCACTATTTGGCTGGCGAGTTCAGTTCTTCAGCCGATCAGTTTATTGATTCGAAAATAAAAAGGCATGAGTTAAAATCTATAAGTGGCTTCGACAATTGGCCTTTGTATGATGATTTTTTCTTTGTGCATTTGGAGCGAGGTAGCAAAGAATACAATCGTCTCATTGTAAAATTTTGGGATGAGGTAATTCAATTGGTTTCAGACCTGGGGACATACATTGAGAAGAATGATCTTCGACTTTTATACCTGATTAATGTCTGTTCAAATCCAGGTAATATTTCATTGTCGCTCGCTATTGCCTTGCTTTCGGAGAATCTGGAAAT
This sequence comes from Bacteroidota bacterium, assembly GCA_002401055.1. GTDB lineage: Bacteria > Bacteroidota > Bacteroidia > NORP154 > NORP154 > NORP154. The sequence goes on along the minus strand of NVRZ01000027.1, from coordinate 4,718 downwards.
TCCTGTAATCAATAATAATCACGACTACTATTGGGAGGGCGGCAACAAAAAGATAGATATTAAAACGAAGGGCCTTAGATCAGGTCCAAGGGATTTTTTCTTTAAAAACTCGCATCTTGGTGAGGTGTTTTCTCTGGTAGAAGTACTCTTTCCTTGGGAATCACGGCGCTGGGTCAATGTCAATATCAACAGGAATCAAACGGATCATCTCATTAATGTTAATGGTCATAATCCAGCTAATGTTTGTGAAATAGGCACTGCGGTTGACACAACTAGGTACACAACACTTACAAAAAGGAAGAAAATAAAAGCCTTTATTCAAGTACAAGCCATGCTCAGCTTGTACAAGAAAAACCTGAAGGTGACAACAGCGAAGAAATTTATTGGTCAAAAGGATAAAAAGGATCAGCCCTTAGTAATTGGATGGAGCCCTTCTAGCTCCTTTGATTTTGTAAACAACAACATCGTGTTTTTGCAGCCTACTCGCTTGATGCCGAGAAAGCGAATTGAAGTGGGATTCCGGCTAATAAAAGGACTATTTGACTCGGATGCGTTTACAGCAAAGTTTAAAAGTAACCCCGATTTAACTTTGACTTTTTTAATTACCGGTCCCATTCCAATGGGGCAAACTGAGTATACGTTGACGCTTATTAAGTTGTTTAATGATCTACTCAAGGACTTGAAGCCCAGCTTCAGATCAAAAGTGTATTTGGGTTTTTTGTTTAGCGAATTTGACAAGCCAAGATTCACATCAAAATACGAGGAACCAGTAGATATTCCAGAGCTATATAACATTGCATCATTGATCATGCTACCAAGCGAGACGGAGGGTAGGGGATTACCGCTAATAGAAGCAACTGCATGTGGTATTCCAATTTTTTGCCGAAGATACTATCCGGAGAACGTGTACTCTGAGGTAATAGGTGAGCATTTGGGTGAGGAGCACAGACTAAAGGTATTGGAATTTGATGGTAAGAACATCAGTGAGAAGCTCATAGAAAAAATTATCAGTCGGGTCTTTTTTCCACAGAACTATATCGATGAGGTAGAGCACAATAAGAGAGTTGTGGAAAACAGGTATAGCATCAATGCTCTTCAGAAAAACCTAGATGCAATTCTACATCGGCTGTATCTGCAGCATTTGCCGAATAATAAATCCGTTGCGATCACCAAAATGGCCACGGATGATTATCTCAAAATAATCTCCTTTCGGAACAAGGACGTTGAGTATTTAATCAATGATAAGAACAGGCATTATCTTCCTGGTTTCGGACGACTTGCTTTTATGAATTATCTCAAGTCCCTTATCGACCCTAGTTTTTTCAGGGTGGAAGAGCAGCAAATCAGGGCAATGGCCATGCGCTTTGCCAGGAAATTGGTACGGGAAGATTCGGAAACTGAGGAGCTCCGTGAGGAAACCTTGCATGACTTCTACAATTCAGTTGACAATATCTTTGGCTATTCCAAGGGGGAAATGAAAATCAGACACGATCACTCCTTCTCATATCGGCACAGGAATAAAAAATATTTCCCTTATCAGGATCTTACGCAGCAAGAACTGACGGGTCTGATTAACATGCTCTACAATAGGATTGCAAAGCCATCAGGAAACCAAAAATTTAAGATTAGCCCTCACTTTTTCACGGATTGGAACCTTGCATTGTTCCAGCTTACCAATAGCGTTAACCTGGCTATTGACGATAGAAAAAGGTTGGTCGAAAAGTTAAAGGCAAACATACCCATCGGTTATTTTCCAGGCGAGTATCTCAAATATGAGTTGGAGTTTTTTGTCCTTCAACCGATCAGGGCAAGGCTCAATTTGAAGATTGAAGAGGAATTGAAGGAGGAGCATTTGAAGAAACATGCCAAATCATTGGCCACGGTATACGTTTTCTGTCAGGAGATGCCTTTAGGAAAATGGTTTACTGCTCAAGCCCTTGAAAAGTACATCTCTCAAACCGACGATAGCGAACTAAAACTGCTATTTAAGTATGGAGTATGCAAGATCGTTCGAACGAAGCAGTGGTGCGTTGGAGTGCATTTTATTCAGTTAGGTGCTAAAGCCTTAAAGGAATTGCGCAAGATTAAGAAGGACAAAGGAATTCTGATTACCAATGGAGACAATGCTCCCGTAATGACTGATATTGTTGATATTGACCGATTTCATATAGGGAAAGTGGAAGATGAACGAGAAATCATAAGCAGGATAATGGGTATTCCTATTGGAGATGGCTTTATTCAATATGTACCGGCCGGATTGCGAACAACTCTTGCTTATCCCACACCGGTTCAAACGGCTGTGGATTTTAGCGAAGCAATGAATAGTAAGTTATTCAATCAGTTATCGAACAAGCTAGGTGAGCAAAAACTTCTGGATTTACTAAAAGTTGATGCAGAGCAGAGTGGAACACCAATAAGAACATTTTTAGAAAATCTCAAAGTTGAAATTGATGGAAAAAGGAAAAAAACAGACCATTCCTATCAGCACGTAACTGGTGTGTATGAAGACGGTTATCCTTGGAATGGAGTTTTGGCAAAAGTAAAAACAGGATCTAAGAAGTGGAAATTCGCAACCCACAGCTTACATAGTGGAACGGCAACGGTAACAAAGCTGATTGAGGCCTTTGATGCAAAGTATAAAAGGAAGGCGAAGATTGCATGGAATGGTGGATATATATTAAACCCTGAGCTTGTCGGAAAGCTCGGGTTGCCCGAATCTTACATAGGATCGCCTTTAGGCCTGCTTATTTCTGACGGCAAGGTGCTTTGTCCTCCGCTTTTCAATAAACCAGCTTTTATAATTTATAAGAATGGTAAAATGTCGATCGAAAAAGTTCATGCAATGAGTGGTTTTAGGGTAGAAACGGGAAATGACCGTCTTGAATTTTCTGAAGGCGGCTACAATAAATTCTCGGCTACTAATCCTTCGTATTTTGATTTGTTGTACTCCAAGAGCAACATAAATGTATCGGGAGTTGCAATTGTAAGACTTGCTGGTAATGTAATAAAGGAAATTATCAAATGCAGCCGTGAAACAACTGTTGAAATTAAACCTGTTGGCCTTACTTTATCAGTTCCATTGAAGAAACTTCCAAAATCTTGGAAGATTGGACTGACTCTGGACATTAACTTGAAATCGAGTAAATCAGACAGGATAAACTGGAATAATGTCGCCCATGCAATTGAAGCGGGCCCAATGCTCATTAAAAACGGTGTGAATTGCATCGACATGAAAAATGAAGGGTGGAAGTCTGCTAATTCAATTGCAACTCAAGCCGCAAGGCTTGATTTTACCGATATGCGAGGCCCAAAGATTGCAGTTGGCTTGGACAAAGCGGGAAACGTATTGGTACTAACCATTAACGGACGAATTCGCGAATCGGTAGGGGCGACACATCATGACATGGCTACAATACTTTTGTCGTTTGGAGCCGTTCAGGCCATGGGCTTTGATCCTGGCGGAAGCAGTACCTTAGTGATGGATGGCAAGAACATGAATATTTCGCCATATAATAAGGAGTATGAGAAGGATATATACTCTCTTCCACCAGAGCCCAGAGCCGTCGCAAATGCAATTATTGGCTGGACTGAGTAGGACTATTCAATTTGTTGGATAACATTTTCGTTTATACTAGCGTATAACATCGCATTATGAAAAAATTAATTGCTGTATTCCTTATACTCTTTAGTTTAAACGGTCTTTGTCAGGATTACCATTATTGGTCCGAGCATTATGGTACTAGAGCATCGCTGCTAGGTGGCGCTGCAACTGCTGGCTTGGGAGATATCGCAACCGTGTATTATAATCCGGCGGCCATGGCGTTTACGGATAAACCGAGTTTATCGGTAACGGTCAATGCTTATAAAATTCGAAGTGTGAAACTGCACAATGCTGTAGGTGACGGTTTAGATATGAAGCAGACACAGTTTTCTACTTTTCCCAATTTTATTGGTGGTATGGCTAAATTCAAGAAACTTCCAAGAATAAGATTGGGCTATGCCATGTTGGCAAAGAGGGCTTGGGTGAGCAATTTTGATCATCTATTCGAAGGAGAATTCGACTTAGTTGTTGCAACACCCGGATTAGAACATTACACGGCCAACTACAATCTGTTCCACTCAATAAATGAATATTTGGGAGGATTCGCTATATCTTATAAACTTTCAGATACCTGGTCAATTGGATTTGCTCATTTTGGCAATTACCGCTCGGTAAAGTATTCCAATAATATTGATGTAAATGTATTCCCAGCTGATTCCACTCCCGGAGCACTTAGGACTATATCTTCAGAAGTCAACTTTAATTATTACAATATAAAAGGAATTATTAAGCCTTCAATTGCCATTGATGCTAAGAACTTTAAATTTGGAATGGTTTATACTTCTCCCTCCTTCAGTATACTTGGTAAAGGTAACGTGTATAGGAAATCGGAATTTATTAACTACGAGTTCAAGCCGGGGCAATTTGCGACGGCTAGTCTGGTCGATAGTAGAAAGGGCGTGAATGTAAAGCACAAGGAGGCTGCTTCCCTGGCACTTGGAGTTAGTTGGAGATTCAAAAAAAAGGCATGGTTGCATTTTACGAATGAAATATTTTTTGCGGTTCCGTACTATTTGTTGTTTGATCCTTCAAATGAAGTGAATGTATACCCAACTAATTATTTTGTTGAGGATACCATATATGCTTTTGGTGGGGATCAAAACTTTCTGGCATATGG
>NVRZ01000026.1 GCA_002401055.1 Bacteroidota bacterium | reverse complement strand
CATTTTTAATTTGCGCTTTAGGATGAAGATCATAAAGCGTCATCGCTCTTAACTCCTCTTTTGAATATTTATAAATCTTAAGTGCCGTTGCATTGCAATCCAAAATTTTATGATCGTTCTTATCAAGTACAAAAATACTATCTCCCACCCGCTCAAATAGTGTTCTATATTGGCTTTCACTGGCCTGCAAGGCGCTCGTCTTAAGCGTAATTTGCTCTTGTAGTTTTACCGCAGTTTTTTTGAGGCTTCTTACACGAAACCTGATTATACCCAACACCAAGGAGGCAAAAGAGAATACGACCAATAAATAAAACCAAACTGATTTCCAAAATGGAGGTAAAATTGAAAAACTGAAGGTAACTGCCTCTTCACTCCATACTCCATCGGAGTTAGAACCAATAAGTTGAAATGTATAGCTACCGGGAGATAAACCGGAAAATACTGTGAAGTTATCACCAGATGGATTGGACCAGTGCTCATCATGTCCAAGTAGTCTATGTTTATAAAGCACCTTCTCTGGAGAGACATGAGTTATTCCGATAAATTTAAACGTCAAATGATTTTTATCATAACTAAGTTCAGTCTCTGCCAACAGGGGCATGGCCTCATTCAATATATTCAGGCTCAATATTTGTACTACCGGTGCCTGAGAATTGATTTTATCCTCCTCGGATACACACTTAATCACTCCTCTTATGGTTCCAAACCATAAATTACCATCCTCATCCTTGCAAACGGCGTTGGTGTTGGTTTCGTTACCCGTAAATCCTTCAGAGAAGCCATAATGCTTAAACTTCAAGACACCACGGGACATAAACTCATTCTGAGCAGCATCAAACTTTTGCGATGTACCAAAATACTGCTTCATGTCCAGCCTATCTATACCCACATTGGTGCCAACCCAAAGGTTTTGACCATTGTCAAATAATAGCAAATACACCCTGCTAGAGCTAAGACCTTCTCTGACCGAGTAGTTTTCAAATTTTTGCCCGGTTCTGCCTGGGTTATATTTTGATATACCACCTCCGGTACCGAACCAGAGGCTACCGTTTTTATCTTCAACAATAGCACGTACGTCATTATGTATAAGCCCTTGCCTTGTTGTAAAAGGAACAAAACTTGAAATGTCTCCCTTTTCATCACTGATCAGTGCCTTGATTGCTCCTCCTGCTGTTGCAAACCATAGGTCACCATGTTTATCCTCATAAATTTTATAAGTATCATAAGTGTTTAGGGTCTCATTGTCGACGGGTGAATAGTTAGTAATTCTACCAGCGCTATTAATGTTAAATAATGCTACCCCTCCTCCAACATATCCGATCCAATAATTTCCATAACTGTCCTGGAACATGGTCCGTGTACTGTTGCGTGACAATCCATTTCTATTGTTATAGTTAATAAAGTTCAATTTGGGTCTACTCACCCCATCAGGGGCAAAATCAGGCAAGGGCATTTTTAATCTCGATACTCCATCTTCTGTGGAAAACCAAAGATCCCCAGCATGATCCATTAATATTGAATATACTCTTTCACCTATCAGGCCCTGCTCCTCACTAAAGGTCTGCAATACGGATTTTTGATCTAGCTTTAAACCACTTTTGTTTTTAATAATTCTAGTCACTCCTCCTTGATTACCTCCAACCCATATATTTGAGTTTTGATCTTCAATCACACACCAAACAAAATTATCTGCTAGTCCAGCTGTCCTTGAGAATATTTCAAAGCAGCGATTATTGATCTTGCACGCTCCCATACCATAAGTACCAAACCATAGATTGCCTTCAACATCCTCCAGCAGCGACATCAAATTATTATCACACAATCCATCATTTGTGGTTAGTCTTGAGAACCTTCCTGAACCAGAACTGTATTTTATTGCTCCTATTCCTCCCCAGCAAGCAAACCAGATGTTCTGATCTTTATCCTGCATGATTGAATAAACAATATTCAATCCAATACCATTAACCTTATCGAAGAACTCAAACTTAATTTCCTCTGGGCTTGACCTTTTGGCTGCCTCAATTCTTGCGATCCCTTCCCCAGTTCCAATCCAAATATTTCCTTCTAAATCCTCAAAGATTGACCAGATAAAATCATTGTCAAGTCCATGTTTTGTACTGAAATAGGAATAGTTATCGCCCTTAGACTCTGACGGATCATACCTTGTTAATCCGCTTTCCGTGCCTATCCAATATATCCCATTGTTATCTTGCAGCAAAGACCTAACAACATTATGGCTTAGCCCCAGCTTTGAGTTGATAAACAGGCTTTTAGTTCCCGTTACAGATGCTCCCACCATTTGGCTCAATCCTTCATTGGTACCAAACCACATAGTACCATCCTTGTCTTCCAAGCCAGTCCATACATTATTTCCGGCCAAGCCATGCTCTTCGGTATAATTAATAAAAGTTTGACTAGAAGTATCCTCTCTATTAAGGAATGCAACGGATAAAAATGAAACTCCACCATCTGTACAGAACCATAAGTTATCATCCTTGTCCTTGATAATTTTATTTACCTGGTTGTTAGCCAACCCATCTTCAGTAGTAAAATTCTCAAACGACAACCCATTAAACCTGGACACTCCACCGCCGTAAGTACCAAACCAAATATTTCCATATTTATCCTGACACATGGTGCTGACTTGAGATTGAGCCAAACCATGCTCAATGGAGTATCTATTAAAGTGAATTATTTGGGCATTGGACGGTAATTCCGCTACCATTAGCAGGAATAAGCACGCTATTAGGGCTAAGCAGTGGCGATATGGTCTGTATTGCTTAAGCGGATTCATATTCATTTCAGGAAACAAACACTGCTCATACTCATAACGAGTGGAACAAGATTAATTATACGTGAAACAGGAGATTTTGTTATGCTATCACACCCGAAAGACTGGACTAGCTAAATTCTGAATAAAACTCCCAACCACTGTTCATGCTGGACGATAAGTTTTAAACAATAAAGTCTACGGGTAAATACGCCGTTTAAAACGAACTGTATTCAAATGGAAGCTCTACAATTTCAGAAAACTCTTCTCCGGCTTCCTTAATATCCCAGTCACCTTCCTTAAAAAACCACTCAATACTAACATCGTGGCCCTTTTCCTTGGCTTCCGCCAGTTTTAAGAACATATCCAAAAACGGCTTATATGAGGATGAGTTAAAATAATCTAACTTGAAAACAAATTTGGTGTGTTCGTTAGGATGCTGAATATAATTACTCAACCATTCGAGAATAGGGATGTAGAATTCCGCAGTATCTTCAGGGTAGGACCTGCCAGATATCTCAAAATTTCCATTTTCCGGGTCAAGTGTGACACTTGGTGTGTCGTAAGTACCTTTCAAGTTTATTGCTTCCATTTCCTGTTTAATTATCCTCTACTCTTCTCGATTATGATTTACCCTAATTATTCTCAGATCCATGAATGCTTACTTCAAAAGAGAAAAATGAATGCGTGTCACTGACCTCTCGAAAATCAAAATCAAAATTTCTATTTGATTTTCTCGCGATGTTAATTAATCCCAAATCTGCTCCGTATTTTCCAAACAACTCCGTATTGATCAAAACGTCTTTGTGAAAATCTTTTAATCCCGTGTTATCCATACCGTTCACCTTTGCTATGTAATCTCTTAGCTTTGAAACCTTATTCGTTTTCACATTATTTCCAATCGAAATCAGATAGTCGCCATTTTTCTTTCTGAGCAACAACATACCTGGCTTCAATTCAGAACCATCTATTATATTCTCACCATGCCGACAAATATTTTGCAAGCATTCTACCACCACCCCTGACATTCTTTTCTTAACAATAATCTCCTCATGTTCAACTTCAGGCAACCCTTCTATTAACAACACTATAGAATTTATGAGTTCTTGATTGAAATCACCTTTGAACATAAAGAGTATGTTATTGGCTTGAAAAGATTCAAACCACGTATTAAACTCTTGATGATCTTGCTCTGGCATAGTTCGCTATTAGCTCTTAAATCCGAGAAACTTATCCGAGAACCATTATACTTGTAATTCAACGAATAAGTTACAGTTACAAATAAACAAAAATATATGATAAATAGGATACATCAGTCATTATTTGATTAATTCATATTTTTGGGCCGCTAATTCAGGAGTTAAAGGACTTTTCCTCATTCACGAGTATCTCCCTAAATGTTTAAAGCAGAAGGCAATTTGAGCAATTTGGCTCCAACCTCCGATAGCCCGGTCAATTTTAGGGTTGACAAGGCCAAAGGAATCTATCTGTACGATCAGGGTGGAAATCAATACATAGACCTCATATCAGGCATATCAGTGAATAATTTAGGGCATCAAAATCCTGAAATTATAAGTGCTATTAATCAGCAGGTTAGCAATTATTTACACGTGATGGCCTATGGTGAATACATTCAAGAGCCTCAGATTAATCTTGCTAAACGACTTTCAGAGTTACTTCCCGAAACTCTGAATTGTGCTTTTTTTGTGAATTCAGGAAGCGAGGCAGTCGAAGGAGCCCTGAAATTGGCTCGCAGGTATACCGGCAAAAGCAAGATTATTGCCATGCAAAACGCGTATCATGGAAGCACCTTTGGCGCAATGAGCGTAATGGGTGGCCGAAAGTACACCCAAGCATTTGCTCCACTGCTGCCAAGTGTTGAATTTATGGAGTTCAACAATGAGGGTGACTTGAACAAGGTAGATGACCAAACCGGCTGCGTAATCGCAGAACCGATTCAGGGTGAAGCTGGAGCTATTCCAGCTGAACGGTCTTACCTGGAAAAATTAAGAGAAGTCTGCACAAAACATGGAAGCCTTCTCATATTTGACGAGGTACAGACTGGAATGGGAAGGACTGGCTCCCTGTTTTGCTTTGAAGACTATGGTATTACTCCAGATGTACTGATATTGGCGAAGGCCTTGGGCGGAGGAATGCCACTTGGAGCATTTATTTCATCTAAAGTAATCATGAGATCACTAACCACAAACCCCGTTTTGGGTCATATTACCACATTTGGTGGACATCCGGTGTCCTGCGCCGCTGCAATTGCCAGTTTGGATGAGCTCTCAAAACCAAATATTGTCGGAAAGGTAAGAGAAAAGGAAGCTGTTTTCAGGGAGCTTCTCACCCACAAAAACATCAAAGAAATCACAGGGAAAGGATTGCTCCTTGCTATCCATTTCGAAACAAATGAGTTTGCGCAAGCAGTTACAAAAAATTGCCTTAACAATGGGTTGCTGACCGACTGGTTTCTTTTTGCGGAGAACGCCTTAAGAATTTCTCCTCCCCTGATTATTACATATGAACAAATTAAGGTGGCATGTAAAATAATAATCAAAAGTATTGATGAGGCTACTTAGCAGAAAAGAATTTTCTGATCTCAGATAATGCCTTTAAACCCACATTTATAAAGTAGAATTTGATGCAATTAATTCTATATTTACTGATCAAATTCATTGTTTAACCAAAAGTGGAAATTATGTCAGTGTTTGTAGGTATTCAAGAAGTTAAAGATTACGATCATTGGAGGGAATCCTTTGATGAGGATAATGCGAAAAGAGAAGAAGCAGGTATAACTGTAGTTAGTGTTACTCGCGGACACACCAATCCAAATGAAGTATGTGTTATTATGGAGGCTAGCGATGCTGCTATAGCACATGGATTTTCAACTTCACCTGAGCTAGGCGAAAAAATGGAGGCCGCAGGTGTGTTACCTGGAGGCAGGTTGTTTGTTGGAGCCAACTAGGGACTACTAAATTATATTTTGGATCCTCATATACCGAATGGTGTATGGGGATTTTTTTGGTCCAAATTGAAAAGCATTAGCAGAATCTTTCAATTACATTTGTGGTATGCAAAAGACCTCTCTAAGCCTTTTCGGACATGTATTTGCTGAGTCATTTACGCTAGATCAGGAATTTAGACTACCAAGCGTAATGCGCAACGATGCATGCTTGGCCTATGTTCATACTGGAAAACAAGAAGTTTATTCATCTACTCAAAAGCTGGTGATAAAAGACAGGGAGAGCATTTTAATGAAGTGTGGAAACTACATTGCCAATTTTGTGGACATTACACCAACATCTCAATTCAAAAGTGTAATATTTCACCTAGATCCCGAATCCATTAAAAAAGCATTTGGCGACAAGGACCTTAGCTTTCTAAAAATTAGTGAGAGACGCAAGGGTATTGATCCAGCATTAAAAATTGACAGAAGCTCACTGCTGGACAGCTTTGTTCAATCCATGCAACCATATTTTGAAAATCCTGATCTTGCCAATGAAGCATTGTTATCAGTTAAGCTTCAAGAGCTGGTTTACATATTGTCCAACTCAGGCAAAAACCAATTAGCAACACAGATTATCGGAACATTATATAGTCCCGAAGAAATCGCATTCAATGAAATAATCGAGGCTAACATATATCACAGTTTATCAATATCTGAACTTGCTCACCTTACTTTAAGGAGCGACTCTACGTTTAAACGGGATTTTCAGAAATGGTATAAGCAAAGTCCTGCTAAGTATTTCAAAACGAAACGTTTGGAAAAAGCTGCTGAGCTCTTAACCACAACCTCTCTTCAAATAAATGAAATAGCGTGGGACAGCGGTTTTGAAAATGCAGCGCATTTTAGCGACTCTTTCCATACGCATTTCGGCAAATCCCCAAAGGAGTACCGCATTTGACCTAATTTGAAAGGTCTTTGGGCTTCCAAGCAAAGCATGTCCTGACATCTTGCCTTTACTTTGTAGTGTAACCAATTATCAGTTTAAATTAATCTTAAAGCAAGTAATCATGAAAAGTCTAAAGGAAGTAACAATCGAAATAATAACGAGTGCAAGCAAGGAAAAGGTATGGGACCTGTTATTTAATCGTTTTGGTGAAGTAAACGTATTTAATCCCATTATTGACGGATCTCACCACACTAAGGGAACTCCTGGAGAGGTGGGCTGTGAGCGCTTTTGTGCAATTGACTCCAAGACCTCTGTCCATGAGAAAATCGTGGCTGCCCGAGGAGATGATGCGTTTGACATAGAAATCATCGAAGGCGGACTGCCAATGATGGATAAAATGGGTGGTACTTTTGAGCTGGAGGCGTTAGAGCCCAACAAGACGAGGGTTACTTTTATAATGAAGTTTAATACTAAACCTGCATTCATGGCTTTTTTAATGAAAGGCATGATGCGCAAAATGCTGTTCAAAATGCTTATTGGTCTGAAATACCATCTGGAAACCGGTAACTTAGTTACAAAAGAGAACATCAGTGGAATCATTAAGGAACACAAAAAACTCAGTACGAACGATTCCTTTAAAGATAACCTTGAAGTTTCATTTGCGGCTTAGAAGGAGCAATTGTTTCAATCTCTGCAATCTATAATTGGAATGTAATTTTTCTTAGGTTCACATTGTTGAGGCAGATATCGATACTCATCTCTCTAGTTTGAAGCTTTTTAAGCTACTGTTTAATGAAAAAATAATGCAAACAGTGCATTTTCTTCATTGGGTAACTCTAAAAAGTAATATTTTTGCGCCGGAGAGTTGGCAGAGTGGTCGATCGCGATGGTCTTGAAAACCATTGTACCGCAAGGTACCAGGGGTTCGAATCCCTTACTCTCCGCTACCTAATTTTGAAGCCTCTGTAAACCAAGTGTTTGCAGGGGCTTTTATTTTTTACATACGGATTTACATACGGTTTTTCCGACTGGATAGGATTCCGAGTAAAAAGTACATTTGATTTGGTTGTTGAGTTATCAACATTTTCACCAACGTTGTATAAGGCACAGAACCGGCTTCAGTAGTTATGTTTTATCTAATGCGTAAAGCAATATTGCCTATCATTTCGATTGAAGACTCAAATAAGTATAGCAACCATGTAACCCCTCAATTTACTTAACGATTCTCACAATGAATTGTTCAGTTCCTTCTTCATTCCAGATCACGATAGCACCATTGTGCGCAGATTTAACTGCATCTAATCTTTCTAGGTACTTCTCCTTCCTTTTTCCCCCATTCTTAAGAACAGTCTTTATAAACTGATTGGTTGCCTCTATTATTAACTTCTCGGCAAGTTGATTGTATTCAAGCAGCAATTCTTTTAAATCATATTCTTTAAAATTCCCTCTTGAATCCGATGTCTTTATGATCCTTCCTTCCAACATTGCTCTTTGTAATTGATGAGGATTTCTAGTTCCATTGTCTAGAAAATCAATTGTGTGTGCACCAACCACATGACGTAATTCAATTAGCTTTAGACTTTCAATCTTATTAATAATTTCCTTTTTCCCTCTCAGCTTAACCAATTCAATAAAAGAAATTAAGGCAGATTTTTGCAAATAAATTGCATTGACAAGTCCATATAATCTCAAATATTGCTCTCCATAGTCAAGTATCTTGGTTGGCCCTGTCAGACTATATTTTAAGAAATTCTCCTTTGCCAATTCAGTATCACTTAGAACGTCCATAAGACTACAAAGTACATTCCAGTCATCAAGCTTGGAAAATTTTAATTTCTTAATTACCGTTTCTTTGAATGGCTTATCATGGATACTTCCGGCTATATCGTTAGCCAAATCCCTTATTATTTGTTCGCACCGATAAATCAAACTTTTCTTGTTCATAAGATTCATCACTAGTTTTTTTCAAAAGAATAATAACTATGGAAGCGTTTACAACTTACCACGGAGTTTTTTAAATTATCTGGATTTGTTGCCCACCCTTCTAATTTTGTTTTTTTCCAGTTCGTCAAGATATCTGCTAATCCAGTATTCTATCAGCTGTTTAGATGTAATAAAGCTCTCGCCAGAATGATAATCTGACCAGCCAACTGTACCGCTTAAGGATCGGTCAAAATTATACTCCTTTTCAAAGTACACGGTTTCTTCATAATCAAAGGGTTTGTGTCCATTCTTCTGATATATGGTGATTATTAGTTTTGTTTCATTAAGAAACTGCACATGATGGCGACTTACCCATTTGAAAAGTAAAAAGAAACCCATATAGCCAAATTCGTAATAACGAAACTCATCCTCACTTGTACTAAAGACTAGTCTGCTTTCTTTATCCTCTAACGTTGGTTTTATGGTTTTTAGATTAATCACAATGCTATCAAATTCAGCGTGCGCATTCTCCAAGGCCTCAGCACTTCTGAGGTATGCCTCTCTTTCTTGTTCTGACTTTTTTAATCGATGTAATCTGTCCGCCTTGTCTTGAACGGTTTCGGTTCGAACTTCTCCTCCCGATTCTTTGACTCTTTGTTCAATTATCGGAGCGGCACCTTTCAAGCCCCATCTATCATAATCCACCCAAATTTGTGCTTTGGGAACGTATTGTGGAATTGTTGAACTCTGATTGAGTAAGATGAATATAGTAAAGTCCCAACCCTCGTTAAATGATCGGTTTCTTATTGCCGTTTCTTCTATTCTTGTCCAGGGAGTTTCGCCCCAGCCGTCTCTAAATAAAACCACGACCATTCTAGATTCCTTTCCAAAAATATTGTTAAAGGTAATTTCTCCATCACTGCCCCCAAGTTCCTCTTGTCTCTTTGAGTAGATAAAAGTTGGAACCCGATCTGATATAAGATCGCTAAGTTCAACGGCCAATTCCTCATCGTCAGCGAGGAATGAAAAGGCAACTTCATATTTGAAATCCTGTTTCATTGAGAGTTGGCGTTGCCAATTAATTGAAATATCTGCTCATGATATAATCAAATTGAGTTTTTCGATTTCTTTTGAAACTAGAATTGTCCATTATCCTGGAGGAAGTATTTGCGGAGGATTAGTTTTTTGTAATGGATTACCCTTTGTAGGTGCCTCGATATAAATTGTGTCTACCTTAGTTACAATAACTGTATCAATTTGCGGAGGTAGAGTTTTAAGAGAGTCAATTGCAACTTCAAGTTCTCTAATTTTAATTTTAGATTCGTTTGACCCTAAGGATAACCAGAGACCGATAATTATTCCTAACGCACCTAACCATCCCACTCCAAATTGACCAAGTTTATTGTACTTATCAAAGAACATATTGAATTTGTCTAGTATACCTGGTTTATCTTCATATTCTTGATTTCGATATATAGCTAGATACGAATGATCCTCCCTAATAAATTCCCTTCCTAGTTCCGTTAATTCAACATAATGATCTCTCCCGCCTAAATCGTCTATTTCAGGTAATTCTATAAGATTATCTTTCCTCATTACCTTAAGGTGAAGAACCACCGTATCAAAAGTAAAATCAAACCCCAGATTGGTGTCTTTGATTGCATCATAGACCCGTTGGGAAGTCCAACCCTTATCAGGATCATTTTTAAGGGGTAAAAGAATACTATCCCTAAGGTTAGCATCTTTTTTACTATCGATTCTTTGAAATCTAAAATACATTGTCACTACTTATGCGGTAGGAAATATTTCCAATTTCCCTTCAATTATATATGATTCCAATTGTCTGAAGAACATTTCACCAATGAACCCTTCATCTGTCAAAAGTTCATCATCATGATTGACAGTGTACCTCTGTAGCAAATTAGGATTTGATAAGTGGTTCTTAATCCATAAGGTTCCTCTATTTGGAATCCTGACTTCAAAATCTTCAACCTTGACAACCCTATCCTTAATCGGTAACCCTCTGTCGTGATACAACGTCAAGCGACCTTCGGCACTTCCCTTGTCATTCCAAACCAAGGATTGAACAATGGTAAATTTACCCCCTAGAAGTTCAAATTCAATATGACCACTTTTGGCAGACATTATTGTTATTCCATGATAGGTGGTTTTTCCCAATTCATCATAAACATTCTTCAATATATCTTGTATTTTTTGCATGATATTTATATTAATCGTTACAAGTTACACGTGCGTTACATGGATACTCTTTCTTTGAATATCCCTCAGGGCGTCCGGGATGTATTTTGTTATCAATACTGCCTTCAAAATCGTGATAATTCTCACATTCTTTTCTCCATGCAGCGAGTACGCTGGGAGTATCGCTGTACTTGAAACGCTTATATGTTACTACATAGTCCTTTAGACGATCATTTAAGTCTGTATCAGAACGACCTACGTATTGAACGCGGAACTTTCCATTGCGAATGAAACCACAAGCGTAGTTTCCTATTCTACTTGTAACGTTAAAGTCTATATCCTCATCTGAAAGGATATAAATAGTCTTACCCATATTTAGAGAAACCATTTTCTTTAGTTTTAGTTAACTATTGATTTTCAAGAGAATGGTGCAAGGGATATGCCAAGTGAATAATGGCTGACATTTTTAATTAATGTGGGCCGATATGGCAGACAACCCCTTGTTTTTGTGAAGTTATTTGCAAAAGTGGGCTAATCTGTCAGAGAAATGGGATAGATACAGGTGGGTAAAAACTAAACTGCAATAATGGACTTTATTCAACTGTAATTGGAGTATTGTAACTGCAAATTCATTTGTAAACATTCTTTACTAAATTTGATTACATCTTAAAACGAACTGAAATACCGTAATATGTAAAGATTACAAAGAGTAAACATATCAAAGCGTTAGCTTTTATTCAGGTCGTAGGAATCTCACAATCTATTAGATCAACAAGGAGTAAAGTGTTAATGCTCACGTTAATGCGTGGGCTTGACTTTATTTTGTTGATCGGGTTTGTGAGAACCTCTACGACGGATGGGTTATTGTCCCACGCTTTTTTTATTCATAAACCCGCTTTCTGGGACTGAAAGTGTTAAATCTACTATACCATGAAAACAGTCTTAATACTCGCGGCCACTATGATATTAATAGCCGGATGCTCCTATAACAGAATTGGGGACTTAACGATGATAGCCAATAGAAACATTGATTCTAAAACTGATTACAAGCTAATTCAACACAATGTGAAGGGCAAAGCATCTACCAAGAGAGGTGATGCCTTAGAAAGGGCCCTAGATGAAGCTACAGAGAGTGTTACGGGTGGGGAGTTTCTCAAGAATATCAAAATCTATGTCAAAGATAATGGCAAAAAGATAAAAGTTGAAGGTGACGTTTGGGGCATCCCTCCAGTTAATACAAATATTACGACTAACGTGAATTTGAAAATTGAGTTTGGAATTGGGGACAGGGTTGCATTTAAAAACAGTGTGGGCAAGATCATCGAAGCCAGAATAGCTGGGATCAATGAGCAAGGCGCATTGGTGGTACATAAGAATCAATTAGGTGTGGCTAAGAAAAAACAAATCCATTTTAGTGAGCTCACTAAAATGGAAAAGTAAGAGGCCTTGAAGAAGATTGCGAATGTTTCGGTGTTAAAGCTGACGAGGGTTGAGTGATACTATAAAACGGTTAACGTCTATTCCAATATCATCTTGTCAATGCTGACGATGTCACAACCGTATAGAATCTGGACATAGTAAATTCCTTTGCTGGCATTATCAAAACTGTATTCCCGTTTAAAGGTCTCCTCGGTTACTGATATATCTTCTGTCATCAGTACTTGCCCCAAATTATTATGTATTCTGATTTTCAGTTTGGCTTTTTTATTTGAGGTTAACTCCAGAATGAATTGACCGCTATTCGGATTGGGATAAATTCTTGAATCTATGATCTTTAATGACACCGTATTGTCATTACATTCATCTTTGTTAAAGACAGCTAACATAGCTTCAAATGAAGTGACTATTGAATCATTTTGGGGTCGATTGATACTGATTCAAGCCCCCATCCACAGAAAATTCATAAATATCATCGCTGCCTAGTCCCTTTTTCCTATTAGATGCAAAATAACCCGTTAAAGAATTGCCATTAAAAACAATACCAAAGTCATCAGATTTTGAATTTATTGGTTTTCCAAGGTTTTGGGCATCACCCCAGGATAATTCTCCCTCCATCTCCGATTTATATATATCCCACCCACCAAAACCATCATGTCCGCTAGAGGTAAAGTACAGGCTACCATCCGAATGAACCATCGGATATAATTCGTCGCCCGAAGTATTAATCTTTGCTCCCGCATTTTGAGGTTTACCCCATGTATCTGAGGTTCGTTCATATATTGAAAACCAAATGTCTTTACCACCATATCCTCCAGGCAAATTTGTAGCAAAAAACAAAACATCCTTTTCATTTGAAAAATAAGGATGTCCAAGATTAACTTCGCTTTCAATATTTTTGAGATCAATTGGAATATTTAATGGGATAGCTTCTCCAATCATATCCCCTTCCAGAAAAGAATAGTAAATGTTACATACATAACCGCTATCATGCCAGTATTTCAGAGGACATTTCGTAAAGAGTATTACGTTACGTGAATAGTCCATCGTAATTATTCCAATTCCATTCTTTTTATCAGAATCTACTATAGAAAGAGGCTTCTGCCATTTATTGTCTTTCCGTTCCGTGTAAAAAAGGCTAGTTAAATTCAGATCACTAGAATTTCTGGATGACGTAAAGACCATTCCGATATTACCAGCATCTGCGAATCTTGGAGCAAAGTCAGATGATTCTGTACTAAGCTCAAGATTAAGTTTTATCGTATAATTTGGATTGTTTGAAGATCCCCCTGATTGCCCTAATACTGACAAGGAAACACATAACAGATATAGAATATAGATATTTTTCATTTTTATAAATGTGGTGCTATGACATTCTAGCATCATTTCACCTCAGGACAAACCGAAATGGTAATGTCGAATACGATTTTATGGGCTCCCCATTTTTTGTCGCAGGTTTCCACGGTGGCATTTTATTAATTAATCTCCAGGCTTCATAGTCAATATATGGATCTACACCTCGAACAATTGAATAAGGAGTTGTATTTCCTTCTTCGTCGACCATGAACTGAATATATACAATACCAGAACTTCCTGATTCGCGGGACTCCATAGGATATCGAATTTCTGTACCTATGAATTTAAACATGTCATTTTCCCCATTGTAAAATGCGGCTATCGTATAGTTATCAGTATTATCCTCAGGTATTACATTATCAAAAACATCTGGTGGGCCCTCTTTAGTGTAACGAACGCTACTGAAGTCCCTTTCAATCATTAACGCTCCCTGGGAATCAAAGGTTTTCCAAATACCACAAGGATTAGCATCTTTATAATTAGATTCTCTTAACAGGATATTCTCTCTCAGAGCATAAACTTTTATACTGATTACACCACCCTCATTTTCAGTTTCTACTTTCTTGAATTTCCCCTTCCTTTCATCTACAACCTTGGTCAGATATTCATCCTTGTAGAATGTAGTAGTCTGAGAAAGAGCAGACGTTAAAATAGCTAGGGTCAGAAAAGTTGTTGAGATTAGCTTCATGTTCATTTTTTAATGTTATGAATTTCTTTCATCCAAGTTTCGTATCCCGTTAATTTGGATTTAACAGGTAATACGGTCGTATTTATCCATTTATCTTGCCCAACGATAAACATCATGGCTTTATACTTTAAATCTTTCTTAAAAGGATTCACAATTTTCAACATCATTAACTCGCCTTTTCCATCTTTAACCGATTGAGTGAGCTCTACTTCAATCGTTAAGTTAGGATTCAGGTTTTCCTTCACAACTTTCATCGAAATTATCTCCTTCTTACTTGCTTTAACTTCTATAAATAATCTTTCGCCAGGATATATCTGAAGCACATTTTCTTTTACAAAATAGGGGGAAACTTCAACCTTCTGCTCATACATTAGCTCACTATCGACGGGAAGTTTGAGAGTATATTCTGATCGACTTGGTCTTTCGTTTTGAGCATATGTCAATCCAAAGCATAGACCTAATATGACGGTTATTAATAATATTCTTTTCATGCTTTCTAAATATACCCAATAACGCTGACACTTGTGTTTTCAATAATTTTAAGGCTGTTTAGCCGTTATGGAAAGTATATGAACAGGCGAAACCTCATTAAAGCAATATTAGGATTTACGGGCTTAAGTGTCATGACAGGGTTATACGCTTGGCAGATTGAGCCATTTTGGCTTGAGTTTGTGAAGAAAAAAATGCTGGTTAAGAATCTCCCGAATCATTTGAATGGTAAAACGCTAATGCAAATTAGTGATATGCACGTTGGGAATAGGTTTGACTATAAGTATATAATTGAGTCATTTAAGAAAGCTCAAGCATTTAATCCCGATTTTGTAGTCTATACTGGGGATTACATAAGTTACGAGAGTACAGAACAGTTTGATCAGCTAGCCGAAGTTTTAAAACATACAGTTAAGGGAAGTCTTGGAACAGTAGGAATTTTAGGGAATCACGATTATGGTAGAAATTGGTCACAAGATGAAGTCGCTAACAAAGTGTCAGCCCAATTATCTAGCTCGGGCATAGCCCTATTGCGAAATGATCAAACCCAGATTAGTGGATTGAATTTTATTGGTTTTGATGATTATTGGGCAACTAATTTCAACCCAGAAGCAGTAATGACTAAATATGACACAGGAAAGGCAAATATATTGCTGTGCCACAACCCTGATGTTTGCGATTTGAATGTGTGGAATGGATATGAAGGTTGGATTTTAGCAGGTCATACGCATGGGGGACAATGTAAACCTCCATTCCTACAGGCGCCAATGCTGCCAGTAAAAAACAAGAAGTATTCATCTGGAGAAATTGATTTGGAAGACGGACGAACTTTATATATAAATAGAGCGCTGGGTCATTTATGGCAAATACGATTTAATGTTAGGCCGGAAATAACTCTTTTCGAATTACAAACGTCTTAATTAAGATATATCCTGAAACCAACCCCCACTAACCCTGCCTGCACTTCGGCTGCCTGCCCGTACCGGTTCAGGCGGGCGCTCAGTGACCACCGGCAGGCAGGCCCAATACAGTGTAGCACACGGAAATGAAGAAAGCTCTCACACATATCGTAGTTGTATTGACAAACTTCTACATTTTGTCCTACTTCATAGGTATTCTACTAATGCTAAGCACTGTTGTCATAGGTGGATTGAACTCTATGTTCGTTGTGGTCGCTATGCTATCCTCACTAGGTGTATCTATAATCTATGAGTTGATGAGAGTGAGGTTTAATTTCTTAACATTTGGAGAGCACGTAGTAGGAAATAAAGATAAATCTGAAATTTTAATCCAGACCAATTCATTTACCATATCGAGAATACCTATATTTATTTTAATACTTCTGACTCTGGCAATCAACGGTAACTTGCTTGATGGATTATCAGATGGACAAGTTTATTCACTTGGTAATGTCATTTCATTCGCGCTGTTAGCAGGATGCTTGTACTACGGTATGAAGAACTTCATGGTCGCACCTCAAATGTTGCCAATAATTCTGATTATGCTTGGATTAATTCTGACTGGGTTTGCATTTAGATACTCGCCAAAAGCCATGGAGACGGGTGAAACAATGTTTAATATTTACATGGGATTAAGTATCGCGTGGCTTATGTGTGGATTGGTGTATGTCAAGTATAAAACCATTTCAACTAACCCCAATACGGTGTAGTGGGTAGAGATTAATTACAGAAATGTGGGTTAAAAAAACAGAAGAAGAGTTAAGTAATAATGTGCAAAAGCGACGATTTGGCGCACGAGAGTTCGTAGGTTTCACAATTGTAGCCGTAGCTCTGGTTGCGGTAGTTAAAAGTATTGGTTTAAGAGGTTGGCGACCGGGAGCATTGCCGATGAAATGGCAAGATATAATGGAGGAGGTTCCGTATGACCTGATAGGGGTATCAGTAATTATTTTTGTGATGTTTGTAATTATCCTGAAGAGGGGCATGCTGGATCACATTTCAAATAGTAATTCCTGTATCTGTATGAAATGTAGCAATCCACAAGAGAGTAATTCCGATATGAAATGCAATTGCGGAGGTGAGCTTGAGTTTACGACTAATTTAAAATGGATACCTGATGATGATTAGTAGGTAAGACAGCAACTTAACCCCCATTTGGTAACGAGGTATCACTCAACCTCTAAGCGTGCGTGTATGAAAATAGGTAGGGGTGGATAATGAGGATTAAGCCAAAGGCATGGTTAGCTGCATACCTATTAATCTTTCTTCTCAAGGCCATTCACATATTCCACGCTCTCCGTTAGCATGCCCTCAGTGTCATAAAGATTCAGCGTTCCTGTCCCGTTGATTATTGTTCCCCTATCCTTTTTTCGCCCTCTTCTATTAAAGTTAGAATGAACATTCCAAAGCTTTCCTTCCTTGTAAGTTCTTTCCGTCCAGACTTGCCTATTGTCGTGAAAATATTCATATTTCCCATGGAGCTTGCCATTTTCATAGTTCTTGATTATTTCAATCTGTGCGTTTCTATAGAAACTTGTCCATCTTCCAAAAAGGTCTTCTTTGAGTGTATAGTATCCTATTAACTTCAATTGTCCACTTTCGTAATAAGTTCGCATATATTTAAGCTCTCGGCCCTCCAATATTGTATCCGTGAACTTTGTTTCCAGCTGTCCATTGGGATAAAATTTCTCAAGAAGCCATAAATGACCATCTACGGCATTATAAACCTGCTGAAGCTCATATGGGTGATTTGGAAAGTACATCTTGCCAATGCCGTTTTCTACTCCATTTTCCCAGTGTCTTATCAAGAGAGGGCGTTGGTATTCCTCTCCGAATCCCTGATATATTATTTCCTTTCCGTGCTTCTCATCCTGTCGGTAGTCTGTTTCACCATCTCTGTTCCAATAGAATGGGGCTTTCTTGTCACGGGAGTTGTACATTATCCAAGCACCTTGCCTTTTGCCTTTAAAATATGTACCAGTTTGTTTTTCGAGTGTAGCCCCTAATTTCAGCGGTGTTTGTTTGTCTCCAACTTCGACAGTTATAGTTCTTACCAAAGAGTTGTCAAGCGAGTACTCAATCCACAGCCCCTCTTTTAAACCATTCTCTAAAAGTCCACTGTCTTGAAATTGTTCAATGATCTTCGGGTCGAGAATATCATTACTGAATGATGGATTTTCCGCCCACTCGCTTAGTCTTTCCACAACAATTCCCTCTATTGTTTCTTTTTCTAATTCACTGTTACATGAACACATTGTCCAGATGCACAGTAGTAGCAATGTGGTCGTTCTAGTCATAATAAGGGTTGCAGGTAACCGCCTGGGTATGCGCCAAAGAGTTTGTTGGTGGTAGTTTCTACTCATTCTTGCCAAATTGCTCACGAGAATACTTAGAATATGATAAAATCAACGCAACTAAAAAGGGAATAATTATAATTAACATGGAAATAACATATTCATTAAACACTCCAAATTTTATTCGCGTAGTTATTTCATGAAATACATACCAAATAGAAATCGCAAATGGCATTAAAAACCAAGATATAGAGCGTAGCAGCTTATTGTTTTTGATTTGTTGAATCTTATTGAAGAAAATACCAAGCGATATTATCCAACCAACCGAACAGAACAACAGGGTATAGAAGGCAGCTTCTATAAATACAGAGCTCGCCGTATCATACTCCTCGATATAGCTACCTTCATCAAACGCGGCGTAGGTTGCACCAACAATAATTGAAATTATGGAAGGGTATAACACCGAACTTAAATAGTATTTTCTTATCATAATTATAAATTACCACTAACGGCCCGGCTAAGCGCAATGCCTTTGTTGAAAGCCGTTTTATAATTTTTTCATAGTACCGAATTTACCCGTTGGTACAATTGGAGCATCCATTTCAGTTATCCGTTCAATTTCTTCTAAATGGATTAATGTATCTGTATGAGAATTTATCAGATACAATAAAACGGAGTCATTGGTAAAGCGAAACTCAATGATATCCCTTTCCAAATATGAACCAGGAGATATCCACATAAATTCCAAAGTGGAAAGCACATCTCCGTTTTTCATCAGTTCCGCGTAAAATTCTAAGGCATCAAGCTTAATCGAATAATTGCCGGAGATCCAATCATTTTTTATGCTCCTTGCTCCTTTAATTACCTCCATAAAGATTCGGGTCAAATCAGGATCTTCAATAACTCTAGTATAGTTGTAATATAGGTTTGAAGTATCCTTTATGACCATAGTTTCATCCTTGAATGAGGTAATTGTGAAAATCAATTGTCCGCCATGATCTAGAACCGTTGAATCCGGCTTAACAAATAAATAAGCTTCTTCCATGTAGCTTGGTTTATTACAATGAAGAATTTCCTCACCGTCAAATACTATATCTGTGTAAATGGTTATTGAGTTTTCTGCCTTGGTCACAGAATTAGTTTCAAATAGTAGTTTCCGATATTCTTCGGAAGCCCAAATCCCATGCATGCTCTTTTTAAAGTCTTCCGATAGTTCTCGTTTCTTGTCAGATTCTTTAGTGACTTCTTCACTTTCGCTTGAAGAGTTAAATCCTTGTTTTGAGTCGCCACATGACAGGACGAGAACTAAAAATGCTATATATAATATTATCCTCATTGATTTAATTTTATCTGACGGCTCGGCTTAAAAGTGTCGCTGTCCCACAGGGCAGCTATGATTTTTTAGCCATTGCTGTGTGCTTTTTTTATTGCTCTTTTAAATCGGTTTATTATAGACTTACTCATGATTTCTATAGGGATCGAGTCGACAGAGTTATCCATATAGTCAATATTACATTTCTCAGAACCGTCAAACATTTTATAGGTTTTAAAATTTCTTCTAATTCTGTCTAAATCTGTAGGAAAATCAATCTTTATCGAGTCCGACTGAATTGTCCAAATCTTTTTCATTTTAGGACCCTCCCAAGTGATTTTAGAAGTATTCATTTTTTTATTAGGAAGAAGATAGACTCCTATTAGGAATTCATCATTTTTCACTTTTACTGTAAATTTATTTGTGTCAATATCTTTCAAACTCATTTCTAAATAATACTCTATATCTCCCTCTTCCATTGGAATTTCAGAATACCAATCGTTTTTATCAATCCAATAACAAAGTGAGTCAGTCTTAATTAATCTTGAATCAACTGTACGAGTCACGTTCATTTCAACAGCATTAATTACAGGGTTATATTTCCATGCTTCAATATTTAACGCGCAGGAAAGAGGGTGAGGTGTAGATTTATCCTCTACTATTTCAAGGACTTCTATTAAATCAGGGTTCTGCTCATTATCCACAGAACATCCAATAACCATTAGTGAAAGAATATATATTAGTGTTTTTTTCATTCTTGTAATTGCACACAACGGCCCAGCTTTGCGCCAAAGCCTTGGTTAGCGGTTGTCCATTTTATTTAGTTTTTTATCGAGCATTTCTGAGACTTTAGTAAAATTGTCCCATGTGTCATCCAAATGATAGATGCTTGGCAAATCCCCAGCAACCCCAATTTTAAGATCGCTCAAGTAAGAGTCAAAATACTCAAGGCTGAATCTATTTCCTGCTTTATTCAATAACTCTTTATCTAAAACACCATCAATGTTTTCATAAATTTTTGGTCCTGTAATCTTTCGATCTTTAAAGTCCGCAATTACCTTATTTAGTCCACTTTCCTTTATGAATTCATGATTTAGTAGCCCCCTGTCAATTGCCCAACCTAAATACAGGCCTCCAGGCACATAACCCTGGAATTCATCCAAATCTTCTGGAACTTCGTGCCAATCCCAATCATCATATTTAGTCAGCGTGTTTTCTTGAGTTTCAATGTACTTTGTTATCCGGAATCCTTCAGATATTTTATCGTTTACCAGCTGATTTGCCCAGTTTAATGCACTTTCCTTTGAATTTTTGCCGTGAGAGGATTTTGAAACCTGTCCCAAGAACTCGCCCTCTTCAACTCTAATCCAAGTGTCTTCAACGGTTATATTTATAAAGCTTGTTTCATTATCCGCATTTCTTTCCAAGTATTTGGTGAAATCCGGCTCTTTGTTCTCTTCTTTCAGTCTTTCCGTAATCTCCTTCCATTTGAAAATAGCAACGAAAGGAGAGATCAAAATTCCTAGAATTAATACCAGAAATGCACCTGCTTTATTATCCAGTAACCTTTGAATTAGTTTTTTCACTTTTAAATAACTTCCAACTTGTTATAACGGTAATAAATATACGGATATCCCCGAGTAAGTGTTGCTGCTCGGATTAGGCACCCTCTTTTGGACCTTTCTGAGTCGAAACCTTGCACCGGGGCTATTGGGTCCTACTTTAAGCTAAGAGACTCCTTTTGCGACTTGCAATGAGTTTGCACAAATGAAAGGTACTGTCTTATTGTGATCGAAGAGTTGAGACCGAGGTAAGGTGGTATTGGAGCCTCAGATTGGCCTTATAGCTTTCATTGCAGTCAATTATGTCATTGCGCTTAGGGCATTGTTACTGGTCGCGTTCCATTTAATAATATTCATATAGGATTTTATAAATCCAAGTCAATTTTGTATCAATCAACATATCGACTTGTTTTAATAAATCATTGTCATAATATGAGTATGTCATTTTTAATAACCCTTCATCATGATATTCTGTTGTTATAATTAATTGTCCTTTCTCATTGCCTTCTTCAATCTTTTTTCTTGGATGACCTTGATATGAATAGCAGTTAAAAGGAGATGCCGTATCCATGTAAGTTTTTTTTAGTACGTCATAACCCAATGTATCATAAGAATATACAACTCTTTCATAGCTAATGGAGTCATTTTCAAAATAGTCCCTTCTTTCTATCAAATTTCCTTTTTCGTTATAGCTTTGAAAGGTTGAAAATGTAGTGTCTACAGATTTATTCTGATAATCATAGATATATACTTTTAAGGTTTTGACTTTATTAAAAGTAATCGCTCTGTCTTGTTGTTCCTTAAGTTCTGGAAATTGCCCCCAAATTGTAGAGGGTATTATAAAAAATAATATGGCAATAAATTGCTTCATTTCATTACTGCTAACGGCCGGTCTATGCGCCAAAGCCTTTGTTAACGGCTGCTCTAATCTCTATTCCATGAACTCCTATTATAAATGCCAGGAGCTGCGTGATCACCTTCTTCAAATTTATAAGACACATATGATATTCCGAGCAATTCAGTAAATGTAAATGTTGTTGAAAGCATGAATTCTTCAGCTCCGGCAGTTCCCATTTGTTGTGTCAGAACTTCACTATCAGGAATCAGAATAAAAGCTGTATCACCAGAGGATTTTAAATATTTGATTTGAACTCTTGGCCATGTGTAATTGACAATACGCTCTAGCATTTTGGGAGTTAGGGTATCATTGCTAACCTCTCGTAATTTAATTACCTCTTGTTCTCTTAACTCAGAGTTCCAACCGTATTCCCATATAGCTATTGCACGATTATACACCATAGAATTTTCAATATCCGACTCCGAAGGCATAATCGTATCATTGTCAGAAGTCTCTAGATCATTATTTTCAGATTTTTCTTGAACACTATTGGTGCAGCCAAACAGTAAAAACAACCCGATTACTAAGTGTTTTGTTCTCATAATGTAAGAGCCGCTAGCGGCTCGGCTATAAAGCGTAGAAGCGGTTTGGTTGGTTTCGCTCATGATTTTTAGCCTTTGTAGGCAGCTGCTTTTAATCAACATTAGCAATTGTTACATCAACTACTGAGTCTTGATATAAGTGCAATGTAATCCATGAACCAATACATCTATTTCGATTTTCATTTTCCGACGTTTTATTTAATTGTGTACCTAAGCAATATATCAAATCGATTACTTCATCTGCTGTTGTCCAACCCTGTTTTAGATGAACTGGTGAGTTTTTTCTTAAATATCGCTGTACGGGATGACCTAAAGTTTCAATAATTTCGTTTTCACTTTTGAGATATGTTACTGCACTGAAGATATCGTATGACCTTAAGACTAAATCATATCTATAAGTCCCACTAGAATCCCACTTTTCTTTTTCAAATGGTTCTGTTATTACCGATTGACTATACAAAAATGACATATTGAATAGAAGTACTATAAGGGAAATTGTCTTTGTCATTTGTCTTAGATTGCTGCTAACGTTCCGGCTTTACGCTAAGGCCTTTGTTAGCACACGTTTTTACTTTATTTCAATTATTCTTTCCTCAATATTTGTTGCTCCCATTGTACTTATAGTTTTTGACAGGATACTATAAATTAACCAACCTGTTCCATGAATTCTTGAATCTATTGTCGTCATATTGGTCAACTTTCCTACTTCCTCTTTATTAGGTGCTTTAGTTTTCAGTGTCTTTGCCATTTTTTTCAGATACTCAAAAGTTGTGTTCGTCAATTGGTCAGAGTCGACTTCTTGACTAGAGCGTATTATACAATTATTTTCTTCTGGATTAAGTTCATCTAGATATAATGTCGTTTTTGAATCGAAAGGTGTGCTGGGACTATAGATATTAGGAACTTGCATGGAGAACTCAAGAACTTCATTCAGTAAATATCTTCCGCCGTGAAAAGTGTAAAACTGTTGAGCATCCTGAATTGAAGCGGATTCTATTGCCGCTTTTGATGTAAACGTCCCCTCTATTTTTTTTAATAGTTTATCCATGTTGGGAATGTCCTTGATGTCATTTTCCATTTGCCCGATTGATTTTTTTAAATAATCTCTTACTTCTTCCCAGTTTTTAACACCTTTAATCGCACCATATTCATCTGTTTCTATAATAACTTTTAAGTCCTCTGCTAGAGAGGTTATTTTTTTGACAAGTTCGTTAGTCGAATTGGTTTTGTAGTTGTGGTAAAACCATTCTATAGAATATGAATTAGTAGTTGAATCAATTACAGTTACATCAACCTCATAAGTCATTAATTCATTTGAAACAGTATCTGTTTCTCTTAATTTAAATTTTTGAAGTGAAACATTGTAACTTTCTTTATCTCCAATACTCCAATACCCAATCACTTGGACGGTTGAATCGTCCATATTTATTTGACCGAACAGATTTGAGAAGAAAAGACTTAGGATAATTACTGTAATTAATTTATTCATTTTTTGTTTTTTTTATGTGTACTAGCGGCTCGGCGTTGTGCCAAAGGTCTTGTGAGTACCGGTACTTCCTTATTTTTGATATTATTCATTCCAATAAAACAAATTATTGTCTGCTACCTTATACTTGACTTTGCCTATTTCTACGCCCTCGATTTTCAGTGTCTTTCTGTTAACTCGCCAAGCGCGAATGATTTTAGCCTCTTCATTGTCATTATTTGATGCGTAAATCGCGACTATTTCCTTGTCTTGTTTTCCGTCATATCTGCAATCACTTGTGGCAATATATTGTTTTGCTTTCATTTGAAATGTTGTAGTATCTAATAACAAAAAACTTCCTCTGTGATCGATAGTAAATACCTCCTCAAATGCTAATAGATACTCGTTCTTTTTCTCCGTTTTTTGTCTATATGCAACAGAATAATTAACGTCTATTAGAGTTCCGCCTCTTGTAGTACCATTAAATTCTTTGAACTCTGGCAAATCGCTGATATCTCTGAATAAAGATGAGCTGTCAACTTTAACGAGTATCGCCTCGGCGGTAAAATCAAGTTTCTTGAAAGTAGTTGCAACAGTATATCTGTTTCCATCAATGTGTATAATCTCGTTATAGAAAGTGTCAAGATTCATTTTGGGTGGTGCCTTATCAACCCCTTTGATAACTTTTCTGTTAAATAAAATGTAAGTGCAGTCAGTCAACCACTTAATATCCATTTCACTTATTAGTCCAGTCAGTGCATCATTCTCTCTTTGTTTATTGTCCGAACGAACAATTGTATAAAC
This sequence comes from Bacteroidota bacterium, assembly GCA_002401055.1. Taxonomy (GTDB): domain Bacteria; phylum Bacteroidota; class Bacteroidia; order NORP154; family NORP154; genus NORP154. Next base: position 1,217 of record NVRZ01000026.1, on the reverse strand, counting down.
ACCATAGTCCACTAATTTGAAAATTCCCGTTTTAAAAGTATTACAGTCGGTCGTGAAATCTTTTGCGGCTTGCCCATTACTTTTGTGTCCAAATAGGAGAAAAGTCGCCGTCAAGATGTAAAATATCCAACGTGTCATTGCTGATAATATGTAACTAGTTACAAAGTGTACGATTCGCTTTCCTAAGATAATCAACCTTATTGAAATGACATAGCAAAAAGTTATAACCTTTTGTTATAACTTAAAGTACTAAATATGCCACTTTTACATTCATTTATTCAATTATTCATTTATTCAATCTGGAAATGCTACCTGGGGAATAGGATTACTCTCAAATTGATAGACTATTTGTAAGTAATTGAGCAAAGGCCGTAAATCAACGTATTGCAAGGATATGCAACCAGTATTCACGTTAGCTTGATGTATTTGAGTATTTGGCTACTGTTTAGTGGAATTCCTGCGATTTGCTTCCAATACTTCATTTATTTCGGAAAGCTTAAAGTAAACCCTTCTCGAAATCCGGTAATAGGGTAAAATTCCCTTCTTCTTCCAATCATGAAGGGTGACTTTGGATATTCGGAACAATTTCACGACATCGTCGATGGTAATCAACTCACCACTGCTCAATTTAGAGGGTTTATTCTCCTCTATCCTTGAAAGCTCGGCCCTAACACTTTCCTGTATTAAAGTGGTCAATTCATCAACTGATATGGTCGTAAACAGAAGTCGTTCCATGCCTTAAAAACTCTTATCGAAGTTTTCAAATTATATCTGGTGCAAGCAAATATTTTCGTTTAAAAGAATACTAAATTATTTATTGCAACTTCAAATTAAATTCCATTTTTATTTTAAAATTTAATTTCAAATTAAATGCGAACTATTTATACAAAGTTCTGACGGAAGTAACCGTAAGGCAAGAGAAAAGGGAGAAATATTCGCAATTATTTTTGACGCCGAAATACACGGCTAAATTCTTAGATATTTCCGAAAAATTCTTAGGTTATCAGAGTATAACCAGAAATGTTAGTCAAAAAATGTAACAGGAGTAAATTTAATGGTCAAAGCTCAATATTATCAAAAACGGCTTTGGTTATTATTGATATTGCACTGAAGATTTTGGCGATACTAAACAATTTTCAGGACCACACTCCGCGTATTTCGGGTCTCTTTGGAATAAATGGCTGTGTTTTCCTTGGAATAAGCCTTAAGCATAGCAT